>NZ_JBNHEQ010000022.1:0-29611 GCF_050016015.1 Dapis hubbardiae BLCC-M172 | reverse complement strand
TCCTCTTGTATTTAAGAACAAAAAAAAACCTCCACCAGTAACGGCGGAGGTTATCCATCAGGGTGCATCTACCTTTTCTCTTTCCCATCTTTGTATCTTTACTCCGGAAATAATCAATTTCATTTTCCTCTTGTATTTAAGAACAAAAAAAAACCTCCACCAGTAACGGCGGAGGTTATCCATCAGGGTGCATCTACCTTTTCTCTTTCCCATCTTTGTATCTTTACTCCGGAAATAATCAATTTAATTTTCCTGTTCTGTTTTGCTCATATTATGTCGATGAACCATTGTTGCATTAGCCTGATCTGTGGGGACTACCAATAGTTCACTAATATTTACATGGGGCGATCGCGTGACAGAGAAAAATACTAAGTCGGCAATATCATCTCCTGTTAAAGGTGTCAAGTCTTTGTAAACATTCTTAGCCTTTTCTGTGTCCCCATGAAACCGAACTTCACTAAATTCTGTTTCTACTAAACCTGGTTGAATTTCAGTTACTCGGACCGGAGTTCCTAATAAATCCTGTTTTAAACCCTCAGAAATTGCCCTAACAGCAGCTTTAGAAGCACAATAAACATTACCTCCAGGATACGCCCCACGACCAGCAATAGAACCAATATTAACTACATGGCCTCGACCTCGATTAACCATTCCTGGAACTACATAACGAGTCATATATAGTAATCCTTTAACATTAGTATCTATCATTTCTTCCCAATCGTTGAAGTCGCCGAGATAGAGTTTATCTAAACCACGACTTAAACCAGCATTATTAATTAAAATATCAATATCTTTCCAAGGTTCTGGTAAAGAATTTATTGCTGATTCAACTGCTAGGCGATCGCGTACATCTAACTGTAATAAATAAACTTTAGTCTGAAATTTTTTAGTTAATTCTTCAGCAAGTTTTTCTAATTTTTCTTGGCGACGAGCAATTAAAATTAACTTGGCTCCTGCTTGAGCAAATATCTTTCCACAAGATTCTCCAATACCACTACTTGCACCTGTAGTTAAAACTATTTTATCTTCAACAGAAATCATTTTTACTAGAATAAAATTTTGCTATTTTTTATTATTTTTTGTAGTTTATAGCTGTTAGCTGACTGCTGAATGCTAACTATTCCGAAATAACTCGTAAACGATAGGTACTAATAGTAATACCTCCTTTTCGCATTAAAATTGCTGACAACCATTGATCGTCAGAATTTTCTGTAGCCTCACCAATTTTAAAAATTCCTCCAGAAGACAATACATCTAATTTAAAATTAGCCGGTTCAAAATTATAAGAATCTTCATTAATGGGTTCTGCTAAAGCAGTTCCTAAAATAATTTGTTCGCCCAAAGGCTCTTCAACAATCACATCAAAATTATACTTTTCACCTACTTCTACCTCTGAGGGCAAATTAATATTAACAATAGGTGGTTTTTTTCCTGAAGTTAGTTGATTCTGCTCGGCTAAAATTTCTTGTTCAACAATCTTTTTATCTTCATAACGCTGTTTAGAAGTAATAGTAGATTTTAAAGTTATATCTCTATCTTTCATTTCTTGGACACCAGTAATATAGGTGATAGTTTCTGCCACAATAGCATCACCATCGGTTTCCCAAGAGGTAACTTTTGTCCGATATTTAACTGAATTATAGAGTTGCCAAAAATTAGCTAAAGCTGCTTCTAAACTTTCCCGATCTAAACCATCAGAATTAGTAAAATCATTACTATAAAAATCCATAACATCTTCTAAGTCTTGACGACTAGCAGCTCGATCAATTTTTTTCAATAGATCGGTCAGTTCTTCAGGTGTTTGATACCTACCTTGAGCCAAAGTCAAATTAGGAGATAAAACTACTCCTGAAAAAACAGTTAAACCCAGTAATAATGAACTAGATAATGTTGTTGATAATTGCTTAAATTTCATCAAAAATTTACTTTGCGGACGAAATGGGATTTGAGAAATAATCATTTTTAACTTATCAAAGTTGTTAGTTGAAAATTTACTGGTTGTGAGAACCAGGTTCATTAATGGATAATGGATAATTGATAATTGATAATTGATATGTTAAGAAAGATGTTTATAAAGTGAAAAAGGGAGAGCTTTTTTCCTTTGTCCTATTTTTGCAAAACTCAAATAAATTACAATACAGAAATTATCAATTTATCTCCCTTTTAATTTTTGACTTTTGTACGGGCGTTTTGCTGCCGCAAAGCTCCGCTAACGGCTGTCGCCGACATTAAAAGGCGAAGCCCATGCCGTAAGGCTATATGGCCAGCAAGCCCCTACTGACTTTTAATTTAAGGAGACAGAAATCTTGACCAATAAACCAGTTAAATTGTTAATCGCAGCAAGTGGCACGGGTGGACATTTATTTCCAGCGATCGCCACTGCTAACCAATTAAAGGATTATGACATCGAATGGCTAGGAGTTCCTAACCGTCTAGAAACTAAGTTAGTACCATCCCAGTATCCTCTCCATACTATATCAGTTGAAGGCTTTCAGCAGAAATTGGGCCTGGGAACCTTCAAGATTTTAAGTGGACTTATTGGCTCTATCCTACAGGTAAGACAGATACTTAAGCGGGGCCAATTTCACGGGTTGTTTACTACTGGTGGTTATATTGCAGCTCCAGGGATTATTGCAGCTCGTTCCCTGGGTTTACCAGTTATTCTCCACGAGTCTAATGTTTTACCAGGAAAGGTAACACGCTGGTTTAGTCGTTTATGTAATGTTGTGGCAGTAGGATTTGAAGAAGGGGCAAAATATCTACCTTCTGGGAAGACTGTATATGTGGGTACTCCTGTAAGAGAAGAATTTTTGTATCCCCAACTATTAGATTTGCCTATTCCTGAAAATGTTCCTGTAATTGCAGTTGTTGGAGGTTCTCAAGGAGCAGTAGCAGTTAACCAATTAGTGAGAAAATGTATTCCAGCATGGATAGAAACTGGAGCTTGGATTATTCATCAAACAGGGGAAAATGATCCAGATGCTTTTAGTGTAGAGCATCCCCAGTATTTTCCCATGACATTTTATAATAATATGGCTGGGTTATTTCAGCGGGCTAATTTGGTAATTAGTCGTGCTGGTGCGGGTAGTTTAACAGAATTAGCAGTTACTCATAAACCATCAATTTTAATTCCTTATCCTTATGCTGCGGATAATCATCAAGCTTATAATGCTGAGGTTTTTTCTAGTCAGAATGCTGCCTTAGTTTTTACTCAGTCAGAATTGACTGAAGAAAAACTACAGACTGAAGTTTTAGAGTTATTAAAATCATCAGAAAAATTAGAAAAAATGGCTGTAGGAGCAGAAAAATTAGCAGTAAAAGATAGTGGTAAAAAATTAGCAAGTTTAGTTCATAAATTTTTGAGTCATTAAATTATTCATAAGCATTCAGCTATTAGCATTTCCGTTCCGGAATGCTGCGCAAACAGCTCTCATCTTTTTATACTAACTTTTATGTGAGGTTGGACAGAATTATGAAATTCATTCATTCATTAATTTATCTATATTTAGATATAGGGAATAGGGAGGAAAAAATCAAGACAACTATTTGTCACATTTAAATATAGGAATATATGTACCTTTCCATCTCTCTATCTACCAGATTTCAATCCCTTGAAGTATTACTTTTTTTTAGATTATACTCACTATTTAATCTCTTAATACCTATTTTACACAAAGTCTCTAAAGAGAACAAATGCTAAGTTATGAGCTTTTATTGATACATTTAATTATCGCTCAATCTCTCAATACTAATTCCCCCAATTGAGACAGCAATCTAATAACTAATAGCTGATTCTGAATGCTTACAATTATTATTAATAAACGAAAATATCATCAAGATATTGGTTATCATAAGTTATATGAATAAGAGTTAACTCTAACTTTAAAAATAAATTGTGTTTGAAAGTTTTTGATTATCTATCAAGCCAACCTGTCTTTGTTTCTTCATAATTTAGTTTAATCAAAACATCATCAAATAGGGCAACAAACCTTTCTTCGTGGATTGCTTGAAAATGTTCTTTCCACTGCTGATTTTTACCTGACCTTATATGCTTATTGTTTGACACCTGCCCAGAAAATAAACTTTTCCTATAGGCTATTTTTAATAGACGAGGAATAACTCTTTCCTTGAACCCTAGAAAATGAAAAATTTCCCTGAATAAATTCAGATCAATATCTTGAATTAAATCCTCATACTTTATTTCTATAAAGTCAGAATTATCATAGTTCCAAGATTTCATATCTTGAATTACATTCCTAGATGAATTCTCCATTTCAAATATTAACTTATCGTCAAAAGACGAATAAGAATTTAGTTTTTCCTGATAAGTTAATCCGCCAAACTCCTCTCTCTTAAGATGTAACCATTTTTCTGATGATTTCGTATGATAAAAACAACCAGAAACAACAATATCTCTTGGGTCTCTGATAATATGCAACCCTTTGTAATTAGAAAGATTATCAAAATCAAAAAAGGAATGATCTTGAAGGAAAATATCAAAATTGCCAGATGGACATATAAAAGACTTGTTGCCTCTATTTGCATAACATTTTAAGTCATAATAGGAAGCAATAGAATTGAAAATATTTGCCATCCAAACAGTTCCAGTTTTGTGGTGAGTTCCAATTAAAACGCTATTATCTATAACTTTGCCAAAGGCTAAAACTTTATTAATAATTCCTCGGGATTTAAGAAGAAAAGAGCGACTTTGTTTGAGTAATGATTTCATTGTTATCAACAATATTAAACTTTATGATAGGATAAAAAAAATATAGCAGTAAACAAAAGATAGTGCTAAAAAATTAGCAAATTTAGTACATCAGTTTTTCCAAATCAATAGTTGATAATTAAACATTCATTAGAAGTTTTTGAGGGTGGTTATGTGGCATGAATATTTGTGGTTAAAGTTGAGAAAAGTAGTAAGAGGCAAACTTGGTAGTCGCCCTCTCGCACAAAATAATGCCTTGATTCTTTCCACAAGGCAAAAAACAGCTACAAGACAAATTGTCAAAATATTAATCATTGCTTGTTTAATACCTTTACTATTTTTGATAGTACCAGCCTGGGGACAAGCTACTGATAATTCTTTAGAAACAGCTCCAGTAGAACTTAATGGTAAAGAATTATTTAAGGTAGCAGGTAATGAAGAGGAAAATTTGACCCCTACTAAACGAGCAGAAATTATCAGTTCAAAATTAGAAAATATCTTAGATTCAGGTAAATCTATAAAGGTAAATATAGATAACCAAAACCAGCAAACAATTCTGCTTATTAATAATGACAATCTACTAACAATAACAGCGGCAGATGTTAAGGCAGGAATCAACACAGAGGAACAAGCAGCAATCTGGAAATATAACATTGAAGACGGTTTTGAATCAGCAAAAAAAGATACTCAGTCTCCTAACCTATTGAAAGTATTATTAATCAGTATTTTTTTGATTTTAGCAGCCGTAGTCCTAGAGTTATTTTTAAGATGGCTTCAGTTAAAAATAAACATAATTTGTGAGAAAAAATATCCTCAGATTGTCAACTATTTACCAAGATTTTTGCCATTCATGGCAATTTTTATCAGAGTAATAGTAGGAGTAGTAGTCATCCTTTATCTCACCTCTATAATACCATTTACTAGAGACTATCATAATAAACTATTAGAGATTTTAGGTGATTTAAGTAACAGTTTTACTTCTGATATTTTGAATTTAGGTGAGGAAGGTTTTTCCATTATTGAAGTGGTTACTTTAATTGGATTAACCATTGGAATGTGGAAAGGAGTTGGGTACTTTATTGATAATATCTTTAGAACGAAAATTATTAGTTTAACAGGAGCAGAACGAAGCGTTCAAGATACAATCAGTTTCTTAACTAAATATGGATTAATTTTTTTAGGAATACTAATTATTCTACAAATTTGGAATATCGATATTAGTTCTTTGGCTATTATTGCTAGTGTTCTTGGTGTAGGTATCGGTTTTGGTCTACAGAATATTGCTAACAATTTTATAAGTGGTATTATTCTAGTTTTTGAGCGACCAATTCAAGTGGGTGATTTTATTCAAGTAGAAAATTTAGTAGGAATTGTTGATAAAATAGGTTTGCGTAGCACTCACATTACAACTTTAGACAAAGTTTCTTTAATTGTTCCTAACTCTCGTTTTCTAGAAAATGAAGTTTTAAACTGGAGTCATGGCAACCCTATTTCTCGGATGAAAATACCAATAGGTGTTGCTTATGGTTCTAATATCAAGTTAGTTCGGAAAGCTATTTTAGAAGTAGCAAAAAGTCATCCAGAAGTATTATTACATCCCTCCCCACAACTTTGGTTTCAAGAATTTGGTGATAGTTCTCTAAATTTTGATTTGTTGGTTTGGACTAGAGAACCACGGAAACAATATCAACTTAAAAGTGAGTTAAATTATCGTATTGAAGCAAGTCTACGAAGATATAAAATTGAAATTCCTTTCCCTCAAAGAGACTTTCATTTAAGGTCTCCAGAAATAGAGCAAATGATAGAGACTTGGATGGGGAAAAATTCTCCTCCTCAAGTAGAACTTTATTATCCTGATAGTGTTAAGTTTAACTTGGAAAATAATATTTCTCAGTTAGATGTAGATGAAGAGGATAATACAAAAGTATTAACTAAAGATTCTATCAACCATCAAATCAGCAAAAATATAGATATAGATACCTTAGTTGAAGAAATGCGTGGTCCAAATGGAGTATCAATTAAAGACCGCCAACATCGGTGGGATGTATACTCAAAATGTTTTGTTGGTTCTGAGGCAGTAAAGTGGTTAATGCAGACTCAAAAAATGGATTTGAATGAAGCAATTTTTATTGGTCAATTGTTAATAGACCGTGGTTTAATTCATCATGTCGTAGATAGACATGGTTTTAAAAATAAGTATCTTTTATATCGTTTTTATCAGGATGAACAGTAGATTTAATAATTAACAATTAATAATTAATAATTGGCTCTTCTTATAAATCAAAGGATTTGCTAAAAGGAATTTTTTGATTTGTTTTCTATAAAAATAAAGGCTTTATACCTAAATTTGTCGGTAAATTAATTGGCAAAATAAATTTTTTATAAGTAATATCACAACCTATTCCATGTAACTCTGGTACAGTGATTCTATGTTAGATTTGCTCAACAAGAATGAAACCTTAATTCCATACATTAAAAACTATTTAAAAAGCTACTGCTAAGTAGGTGAGCATAAATAAACGCAATATAGTATTTCTCAGGCTAGTGAGGTAAAGTGCTGGATATCCCTATAACCCCCTGAAAAAGACAGGATAAATTTATTCTCACTAGAGAAAAAAAGAGGATGGGGGTGGGGAGTTTGGAAAATGTGGGAACTACAGGATCTTAACAAAGTATAGGGTTTTCATTAATGGATAATGGATAATGGATAATTACCTCTCCCTTTTAGGGAGATGATTGACACTTAACAGGAAAAGATTTATTTTTTTCCCCTTGAAAGGGGAGGCTTCAAGGCGTCAATTATCTAATTATTTAATTGCTTAATTATTAATTATTTCGGTAAATATTCTCTGACGACAAAGAATTATCCCTGCCTTTTTCAGGGGGACTTGCAAGTCCCCCTGAAAAATAGATCGTTGATGTACTTAACGCCACTATATTATAGGGCGGGTTTTGAGTGCTAGATAGTTCTTGCGTCAAGCCTTTCGATTAAACCTGCCCCTACAATTTTTTTAAAGTTTGGTAGTTGTGGATAGTAATGGCAGAATAGGAAAAAGCAATTCCTGCCTGCGGGTACAGGAGGAAGATGCTCCCACTGTTCTCGTAACAAAAATAATTACAATGCACCACCACCAGGAAATGTTTTTGGAGGGTTACTCATCAATTGCCTTTACAAAAACATACACTAATCCGACGGCTCCCCTATCTGTAGGTAGGGCCGTTTCATTCTTGGTTAAGGCTCCAGGGGAGCAGGGGAGAATTTTCCACAAGGGTATCCAGGATTTTCCCCAAATTTATCCCTTAATAATTTTGGTGTGGCAATTGATTTTTCACAAATTCAGTTGATTTGACCAAGATTATGCAGAGAGCTTTTCCCTACCTCCACCCCGAAAAATCTGCCGTTTTTCGTAACTTTTCCCCAAATTCGGGTAATGGTGTCCCCAATTCTCATTCATATCAATTATTTATTTGACTTTGAAACAGCCCTGCCTATCAGTAGGGGCGAATGGCCATTCGCCCCTACTTACTTCTGACTTCGTTAACAAACTGGTATTAGGCCCAACTGAGAAAAAATGATAATCTGAATTATTATAAGTTGAGCTTATCTTGTTATTTAAGATACATATTTATATTTTTCAACAAATATCTTTACAAAGTTTTACACAATTTAGTAATATTAAATAAATAAAGGTAAGTATTTGTTCTCACTGTTATGATGGCAACTCAATTTCCCTGGCTCACCACTATAGTCCTACTGCCCCTTCTGGCAGCCCTACTTATACCGCTCATACCTGATAAAGACGGAAAAACCATGAGATGGTATGCCCTGGGTGTAGGTATCATAGACTTTGCCTTAATGTGCTACGCTTTCTGGAACCACTACAATCCCAGCGACTCCGGTTTTCAACTCGTAGAAAAATATGCTTGGCTCCCTCAAATAGGTTTAAGTTGGGCAGTATCAGTAGACGGTTTATCTATGCCACTGGTACTCTTAGCTGGTCTAGTCACAACACTTTCAATGTTCGCGGCTTGGCAAGTAGACTACAAACCACGTCTTTTTTATTTCCTGATGTTGGTCTTGTACTCTGCCCAGATAGGAGTGTTTGTTGCTCAAGATATAATGTTACTCTTCATTATGTGGGAACTAGAATTGGTTCCTGTCTACCTACTCATCTCAATCTGGGGTGGTAAGAAACGTCGTTACGCTGCAACAAAATTCTTGCTCTACACAGCAGCAGCTTCTATATTTATTCTCGTGGCAGCTTTGGGAATGGCCCTCTACGGTGGTGGCAATATTACCTTTGACATGGTGGAGCTAGGTCTGAAAGATTATTCACTAGCTTTTGAACTTCTAATGTATGCAGGATTACTTATTACTTTTGGAGTTAAGTTAGCTGTTTTCCCTCTACACACATGGCTACCTGATGCTCACGGCGAAGCTTCTGCACCTGTCTCAATGATTCTTGCTGGTGTATTGTTGAAAATGGGTGGATATGGATTAATTCGCCTTAACTTAGAAATGCTCTCTGATGCTCATGTTTACTTTGCTCCCGTCCTGGCAATTCTAGGTGTTGTTAATATCGTTTACGGTGGTTTAAATTCTTTTGGTCAATCTAACATGAAGCGCCGTTTGGCTTACTCTTCTGTTGCTCACATGGGTTTTGTGTTATTAGGTATTGCTTCCTTCACTGACTTGGGAGTAAGTGGCGCTCTACTACAAATGATTTCTCACGGTTTAATTGCTGCGGTATTATTCTTCCTCGCAGGTGTAACTTACGATCGCCTCCACACTTTATCATTAGACGAAATGGGTGGTCTTGGTCAAGTAATGCCAAAAATATTTGCTCTATTTACAGTTAGCGCAATGGCATCCTTAGCTCTTCCTGGAATGAGTGGTTTTGCTAGCGAACTAATGGTATTTGTCGGTGTAACTAGCAGTGATGTTTACAGCTCTACTTTCCGTACTGTGACAGTTTTCTTAGCAGCAGTTGGTCTGATATTGACTCCTATCTATCTACTCTCCATGTTGCGTCAAATGTTCTACAGCACTGGTCAAGCACCAGCTTGTCTCCTCAAAGATACTCCTTATGAAAATGAAATTTTAGATGAGGCAGTTTGCTTCGGTACTAGCTGTGTGTTACCTGCTAAAGCTGTTTATACAGATGCTAAACCAAGAGAAGTGGCGATCGCTGCTTGTTTCTTAGCTTTGATTATCGGAATTGGTTTATATCCTAAGATGGCAACTGGAATGTATGACGCGAAGACAGTTGCGGTAAATACTCAAGTACGTCAATCATACACTTTTGCTAAAGCTAATCCTCAATTGTTTGCTGAACGTCCTTTCTTGCCCAGAATTCCTGAGTCTGAAGTATTATCTGTTTCTGGTGTGTTTAAATAAGATGGCGATCTGGATTTAGTAATTAGGTTTTATCGGAATAATAATTAATAGTAGGGACGTTCCATGGAACGTCCCTACTTTGGTTTACAGCGGTTTTCATTTAAGGAGTCCAGTAGGGTGCGTTAGACGGCTTAAGTTCAGACCATTTTAACTTCCCTGGCGGGAAGTCCCGCGCTCTCCGGTGGGGGAGCGTCATAAAGGAAAGCCAGGGCCAAGATTCGGATACCTCCACAAGCTAAACGTTCATAAGCCGCAAGACATGCTAGGTACATTTTGTTATTGTAAGCGTCATCACAGGGGGAGGACATCACCTCTGTTAAAAAAGCGGTCAGTTTTTGCTGACTGAAGAATCCCGCTTTGTCGCGAATATAGCAACGTCGGGAGTATGTCAAGTGATTCAGCAATCCGTCGTAACGCACCATTTTACCTGCGTTACGCTTTGCTACTAGACTTTCAGTTTGTTCCTAATATTGATGTTTGACTATCTAGCCTAGTTGCAGATAAACCAAAACTTAAGTTTTGCCTTGGCGTTTGCACTATTGGTTGACGAAATGATAATTCGTAAGTATTAGAATTTGATTCAATATCGAGTCTTTCAAAGGGTGATTCTATGACTTCGTTATCTCGATGACGGTAAAATAGTTCGATACGACCATTACTGGAGTTGACAGGAATAGAATAAGATACTGCTATGGTGTCGCTGCCATCGGTATTAGTGTAGAGAGTATTCAAACTGTCCCCCATTCCTGTAATATTCCCATGAGCTACTTCTACTCCTTGCCGAAATGTTCCCACACTTGGCGCTCTGCCGTTATTACTAATAGTTGCTATTTGCCAGGGGTTTGCTGTGATAACTTCCACCTCTAATATATTTGTATCTAGACGGACTCCTGCTGAGAGTTCGGCAGATATTGTTTTTACTAACGAATCTAGTTGTAATAGTTGTAGGGCAGAAAATAGTTTTTCTTGGTTGAGGGGAGCGGTGGTTGCTTTTTTTAACCTACTTTTGATAGACCACAGTAGGGACGTTGCACAGGCAAAAATGCGTTTTCCGTTCCGGAATGCTCCGCTTTCCATGTCGGCGACAGCCGTTAACGGAGTTATGCGCCAGCAAAACATATCGCGCAGCGAAACGTCCCTACAGGGTTTTGGTGACAACTATGTGGTTTATTGACCTGAAAACTGCTGTAACCTAAGTTCAAAAAGCTGATAGCTTAATGCTAATAGCTAGTTAACTTTTTTCTCCCATGGCGATCGCACTTCTTTTAAGAACTCATATTACAGCGGTTTTCATTTTAGTAGACCACAGTAGGGACGTTGCATGCAACGTCCCTACAAGGTTTTGGTTATAGGGATGTAGTTCATCAATTTGAAAACCGCTATAAGTCCTCTTCTATAGATTTGCTATCTTTGCCAATAGTTGGGTTGAGGAACGAAACCCAACCTACATTGACTAATAGCTAATTAACTGTTTTCTCCCATGGCGATCGCACTTCTTTTAAGAACTCATATAAGTCCTCTCCTTCTATCACTTCTTTTTCTAAAATTTGCTGAGAAATATTTTCCAATAAATTACGATTATGATTCAAAATATCTAATGCTTGCTGATGAGCTTTTTCTACAATTTCTTTTACTTCATTATCTATTGCTTCTGCAGTTTTTTCACTCACTAAACGACGGGGATTAACTCCTTCATTACCTAAAAATCCTCCTTGACTACGCCGTTCATAAGCCAAAGGTCCTAACACTTTACTCATACCATAAGTTGTTACCATTTGTTCGGCAAAATCAGTTGCTTTTTGTAAGTCTCCCGAAGCTCCAGTCGTGATATTTCCAAATACAATTTCCTCCGCAGCACGACCTCCTAAAAAAGTAGCAATTTGGCCCCGAATTTCTTCTTCATCTCTTAAAAATCTATCCTCAGTTGGTAACTGCAAAGTATAACCTAAAGCTGCCATTCCTCTTGGCACAATAGAAATTTTTTCCACCTTACCACTACCAGGCATTAATGCACCAACTAAAGCATGACCAACCTCGTGATAAGCTACTATTTTCTTTTCGCGATCGCTCAAAACTCGACTTCTTTTTTCCAAACCAGCAACCACTCTTTCAATAGCTTCAGCAAAGTCTATTTGTGCGACAGTTTCTCGTTTATTTCTGGCAGCTAATAAAGCAGCTTCATTCACAAGATTAGCTAAATCTGCTCCTCCAAAACCAGGAGTTCTGGTTGCTATTTTATGCAAGTCAACATCTTCTCCTAACTTAACTTTTTTGGCATAAATATTTAAAATTGCTTCCCGACCAACTAAGTCTGGACGGTCTACTAATACCTGTCGATCGAATCTTCCCGGACGTAATAAAGCAGCATCTAAAGCTTCAGGTCTGTTAGTCGCTGCTAAGACAATAACTGTTAAATCTCCTGCGCCAAAACCATCCATTTCAGTTAACAGTTGATTCAGAGTTTGTTCTCGTTCGTCGTTTCCGCCACTGTGGAAATTTCCACTGCTTCTAGACTTACCAATTGCGTCTATTTCATCAATAAAAATAATGCAAGGAGCTTTCTTTTTTGCCTGTTGAAATAAGTCACGAACTCTAGCAGCTCCAGTACCAACAAATAGTTCGACAAATTCGGAACCAGAAATACTAAAAAATGCTACTCCTGCTTCTCCAGCGACTGCTTTTGCTAATAAAGTTTTACCAGTTCCAGGAGGTCCGACTAATAACAAACCTTTTGGTATTCTCGCACCAATTTCAGTGAAGCGTTTTGGTGTTTTTAAGAAGTCTACAATTTCAGTTAATTCTGTCTTTGCTTCTTCTACTCCTGCAATATCAGCAAAGGTAATTTTTTCTGATTCTCCTTCTATATAAACTTTAGCTTTACTCTTGCTCATTGACAGGGAACCTTGGGGTCCGCGATTCATAAAAAACTGAAATGCTGCTACTAATATAATGGGTGGAATTACCCAATTTAAAAGAAGAGCAAACCAACGACTTTGAGGGGGTGCGGCTTGAAATACAACTTTATTATTTTCTAAACGTTTAAGTAATTGAGGGTCATTTATTGTAGTAGTGGCAAGTAAAGGTCCGGGTTTATCTTCTTCTCCTTTGAGGCGATATAAAATTTGTTCGTTATCTATTTGCACTCCTACTACTTGTCCGTTTTCTACTTGTTGAATAAATACACTATAAGGAACGCGAGGAGGTTTGCGACGTGGCATGAATGTGTAGACTGCTAATAACAGACCTGCCAAAATTAATAAGGCGCTTCCAATTTGACGGTTACGGGAATTTTTTGGATTCTTTTTAATACTCATGTTTATTGTGGTATAATTTTAACCCATAATTGACAAGAAGTCAGATTATTTCAGATTAATATAATATTATAACATCTACATTTGACTGTGAATAAACGGTTGAAGGGCAGTATTGGACAAAAACCACCATTAATTGTCTATGGGTATTGAGAGGTTTTTTGAGAAGTCATTGATACCCTTAAATCCCCCTTAATAAGCTATGCTTTATAAACATCTTTCTTAACATAAAAATTGACAAAAAATAGAAGTTATGTGTAAGTCTAACGTCGGCTTTTTGCGGAGAAAAGTGTCTAATTCAATACACTATGAGTGAGGAATGTAGACAAGATTCTTACTCCCCACTCTTCCCCCTCCTCCCACCCTCCCCACCCTCCTAGAAGGGTTTCAGGAGTTCCTTATCAGGGATAGCTTAATAAGGGGGACTTTCTGTTTTATTTCCCCCTTTTTTAAAGGCGGGGGTAGGGGATATCTAAATTAAAAATCATCCTTTTCAAACATCCTCTTAATTGTTAATTATTAATTGTTAATTACTTATGACTTTTTCTAAAAAAATACCATACGATGTTGACTTAAGCAATCAAGAACAAGTAGGTGTCTTTGGTATGAAAATTTTACAGCATGGCAATTTATCAGAAGGAATCGATCTACTGCATTATCGCCACTTACCATTTGAATTTCTTGATAATACTTTTCCCATAGATTGTATTACCTGCTATACTAACGTTTCTCCAGATACTAATTATGAAGAACATACAAAAAGAAAAATTCAGAAACAACAATTAAAACAACAAAGTATACATATTGCGCCTGCTGAAATAGAACATACTTTCAACTGCAATCAAACCGTTTCTTATTTATCACTACATTTAGACCCTATCATTCTCAAGCAGAAATTAAATGACATAGTTAAAGGTAATACTGTGGAGTTATTGCCACATTTTTCCTATTCTGATCCCCTCATCTCTAGTATTTTTCAGGCTTTACAACAAGAATTATTAAACCCTGGTTTGTGCGGTCAATTATATATTGATTCGTTATTACAAACTTTCTATATTCATCTACTACGAAATTACTGCGTTCAAAAACCCATCCAAATTTCACCAGGCAACTTCTCCAAAAGTATATTAAATCAAGTTATAGAGTACATTCAAGCTAATTTACACCAAAATTTGACTCTGACTGAATTAGCTGCGATCGCTAAAGTTAGCCCTAACTACTTCGCTACTCAGTTTAAAAAATCTATCGGCATCACACCCCATCAATATGTAATTGGACAACGTGTTGCTAAAGCCAAACAATTATTACTCAAAGGTAAATTAACACTGGCAGAAATTGCTATTAAGGTGGGATTTGCAGATCAAAGCCATTTGACTTATCACTTCAAAAAGGCTATGGGCGTTACCCCAAAAAAATTTTTACTAAAACAGTAAGAATATTCAAAAAACAGTTGAAGACCAGTCTTGGATAATAATATAAAATCCGGTTGAATAGTTGTCACCCCGTGAGGAAGCAATCTCCTAAACCTATGAGATTGCTTCTTTCCACTCCGTTCCACTCGCAATGACTTGGGTATAGTAATTATCCAGATTTTATATAACCACTATTAATTGCTTGTGGATACTTACCAATGGATAATTATTATTATGTTCGGCTAAATAGTTACTATAACTAAAGCTCGTAGTAGGGCTTTAGCCCCAACTGTAGATAGGGCTAGCAGCTCTACTACAAACCATGCTCTTCTTTTCAAGGAGAGGTAATTCTAAATACTAAATACTAAATACTAAATTCTTGAATTATGACTTTTTCTAAAAAAATACCATACGATGTTGACTTAAGCAATCAAGAAGAAATGAGTGTCTTTGGTGTAAAAATTTTACAGCAGGGCAATTTATCAGAAGGAATATACTTACGGCATTATTACCACTTACCATTTGAAATGTTGCATAATGCTTTTCGCATACACAGCGTCAACATTGTTACTAATGTCTCTCCAGATATTGATTATGAAGACAATACAGAAGGAAAAAGCCAGAAACGACAATTAAAAAAACAAAGTATAACGTTCGTGCCTGCTGACACACCATATTATGCTAACTGGAATCAAAGCATTTCCTATATGGGATTAACTTTTGATCCTATCATTCTCAAGCAGAAATTAAATGACATAGTTAAAGGTGATACTGTCGAGTTATTGCCACATTTTTCCTATTCCGACCCCCTCATCTCTAGTATTTTTCAGGCTTTACAACAAGAATTATTAAACCCTGGTTTGTGCGGTCAATTATATATTGATTCGTTATTACAAACTTTCTATATTCATCTACTACGAAATTACTGCGTTCAAAAACCCATCCAAATTTCACCAGGCAACTTTTCCAAAAGTATATTAAATCAAGTTATCGACTACATCCAAGCTAATTTACACCAAGATTTGACTCTGACTGAATTAGCTGCGATCGCCAAATTTAGCCCTAACTACTTTGCTACTCAGTTTAAAAAATATATCGGCATCACACCCCATCAATATGTAATTGGACAACGTGTTGCTAAGGCCAAAAAATTATTACTTAAAGGTAAATTAACACTGGCAGAAATTGCTATTAAGGTTGGATTTGCAGATCAAAGTCATTTGATTCGTCACTTTAGAAAGGCGATGGGCGTTACCCCAAAAAAATTTTTGCTAAAACAGTAAGAATGTTCAACAAATCGTATAAATCTACAAGATTTTGGGGCTGTACAGAACTTATATTGATCAATGTAAAACAATTATTGGAGAAATTTATGTCTAATAATCCTGTAGAGCATTGGATTAAAATAGGTGATAATGACACTCCACAAGTTTTACTATGTAATCCTGAGAGAACAAATAGTAACGGTTTTGGTGGTAGAGGTGGTTTACTAGAAATCCATGGTGTGATTAGCAATGGTAAACCTGCATTTTATTACTATTACGAGAATGGAGATAGAACATACAGATTTTCGAGAAATAAGGCGCTAGAAGTAGGTGTTTGGTATTATTTTGTCATTAAGGAAACTGGTGGTACGGCACAATTGTACGTCGATGGAATTCTCGAAGACGAGCAAGATATTTCATCTTCTGGCAGTCTAACTGCTCCTATAGCTCAAATTGTTCAACTAGGTCAAGATAGAAGTTACTTTGATGGAGAAATTGATCGGCTTCGCATCTGGAAGACCGTTCTTACTCAAGAGCAGATTCAAGGAAATCTTCTCCCGGTTTTCGATGGCACTGAAAGCCAATTAGTCAGCTATTGGGACTTCGATGAAGATAGCAGCACCACAGCAATAGATTTAAGCAGGAACGATAATGATGCATTCTTAATCAGAATGGTAGCGCAGCCGGTTTTTGCCTGGGTAGGGAGTTGGCTGTTTTGGTTGACAAACCTGCTATTAGTCCCGATGATTTCTTCATCCGATAGACATAATTAGGGTTTGCTGAAAAAGTCTTATGGGTGAGGAGAGGAGACAGGAGACAGGAGACAGGAGACAGGATAAATGGGAAATTTAGAGGAGTTAGTCGAATATTTGATCCCTCAATTTTTCTGCAATTATTCTCTTCAAAATCCTAACTTTCTGGTTGCTCAAGCTGAAAAAGCCAGACTTTTTTGAGCGAAAAAAGCCTACAGCCTTTATATGTTAATGCTTTTAGATTTAATCAGCAAGCCCTAATTAGTTTAATAATCTCAAGTATGCTGAAAATTGTGTCATTGCTGAATAAGTGTGACACTCCTTTCCACTATAGTCATAGCAAGAATTTAACTTCTGAGTTCTGAGTTCTGAGTTCTGACTTTAGCTATATGTTGTTTCCCTACTACTTTTTCCAACAAACCGCCTCGAAACCCTAAAATCAGAACTACCAAAAGTAAACCTAATAATAAATTCCATAAATCTATTTGCTGTTGCGCGAGTTGTGGGGAAAACATCGGCAACGTTGCCAACCACTGCCAAATATTTCGTTGATAAGACTGCACCCAATGTTCCAATAATAGGAAAACAGTAGCTCCCACTATCGGACCAGCAAATCTAGAAGCACCGCCCAAAATTGTCATTAATACAGGAATAGCGCTAAAACTCCAGTGAGCAATTTCGGGATTTGCTACTCGTTGAAATGGCGACCAGAATGCACCAGCTAATCCAGCGATACCGCCTGCGAGGGCAAATGCCATCCACCGCAGACGGCGAATATCTACTCCCACAAATTCTAAACGCACTGGGTTTTCTCGACTAGCTTGCAAAATTTCCCCAAAGGGACTATGGGTGATGCGCCAGAGGATGTAGGTGGCGATCGCTACTATTATGAGTGTTAGGTAATAATAATTGGCAAATCCAAATATTTTGATGGGTAAACCGGGAATGCCTAACTCTGTTACTAGGACTCCGGTGATACCGTCACTGCCTCCTGTGACTTCTCGCCATTGGAAGAGGATGGTATAAACCATCATTCCGAAGGCAAGGGTTAACATGGCGAAGTAAATTTTGTCTACTCGTACACTGAAATAACCAATAATTATGGCGACTAAAAATGCAGCAACAACTGCAATGGGTATGGCTAAAATTATCGGTACAGATGCTTTGATTAAATATGCAGAAACATAAGCTCCTGTGGCAAAGTAAGCAGCATGACCAAAACTTAATAATCCCCCATAACCAAACAGAAGATTAAAGCTGAGGGCAAACAAAGCCATTAATAATATTTCTGTTAGTAAAACGAGGTTGAATGGTGATAGAAATAGTGGCATTAATAAGAGAAATATTATTGTTAGGAATGGTATAATTAGTTTCAGGCGATCGCTCATTTTTTTCTGTTATAAAGTAAGAATTAGGTAAGTCTAATTATAGCGGTTGTCACTCATGTTGACTTGCATTACTTCTTCCTTCTTACTTCTTAGTTTAAACCCAAATATCTGTACTCTAAAAAACATGAAAACTGCTATAAATGTTAAAAAAAATGTAGGGGCGGGTTTAGCCGAAAGTCTTGGTAAATTAGCGATATAGTTCTAAAAACCCGCCCTATACTCGTTGTGTTTATTTATGCTCACCTACTTCAGTGCTGATGATAAGTTATATCATGTTCGTTCATTAATTGATAATTGATAATGGATAATGGATAATTACCTCTGGTTAAAACCGTTCTTGATTGAATATAAGGAAATATTATTTCTTTTTTTCCCCTTGAAAGGGGAGGCTAATAATTATTAATTATTTAATTAATAATTAATAATTATTAATTATTCGGTAAAACACTTATAATAGCGCTCGTAGTGGACCGACACATCTAAAATGGTACGTTACAACAGATTGTTAAATAGCTTTCATAGTCTAGGTTGTAGCTGTCTAACGCACCCTACTGGACTGACACAGCTAAAGTCCTACTACGAGCAGTTATATATCATACTAATTTTTTTTCCAACCAACTGCTTCGCGACTAATTAATTAAGTAGGTGAGCATAAATAAACGAAATTTCTATTATTATATGGTGGGTTTTGAGGGCGGGTTTTTAAGAATAAATTGCTAATTTATCGAGGCTTTTGGTTAAACCAGCCCCTACAATTTTTTAACGTTTAATTATAACTATCTACTTATCTTTTCCCTTATGGATTTAATAGCCTACCCACTTTTTTCTTCTTCCTTCTTCCTTCTTCCTTGTATAATATTAACGTTGAATTTTACCAAACAATCCTTGAGGACGAAATAATAATGTAATTGCCATCAAAATAAATGGAAAAGCTACTTGCGCTCTCGGTGCAATTAAAATGCCAAAAGAATTAACTAAACCTAACAATAATGCCCCTACTAATGCACCTGGCAAACTCCCCAAACCACCGATAACAGTAATAATAAAACTTTCAATAATTACATTATCTGCCATTGCCGGGTTGAGGGTGCGTAAGGGAGCAACTAATACCCCGGCAACACCACCCAACCAAGCTCCCAACATGAAAACCCTGGTAAATAATTGCGGTACATTAATTCCTAAAGCTCCTGCCATAACTCTGTCTTGGGCAACAGCTCGCATGATTTTACCAAGGCGGGTTTTGCTCAAAAATAACCATAAACTAATTCCCACTAAAGGCGCGAGAATAATGATTAAGAGGTTGTATGCAGGATAGGGGCGGTCAAAAATTTGCACTGTTCCCGCAAATAACTCAGGAGTCGGGGTTGTTAAGGGGGCGCTTCCCCAGACTAAACGCACTAAGTCATTGATTAAAAGTACGAATGCAAATGTGAGCAATAGTTGAAAGCTGACATCTTGATGATAGATGCGCCTGACAAAAATAGATTCAATTATCGCCCCAATAATTGCAACTGCCATGGGAGCAAAAATTAGGGCGATCCAAAAATTTAACCCGTGGGTAACGAGGGAAAATGTTAGGTAAGCTCCCAACATATATAGACTACCGTGGGCAAAGTTTAATATTCCCATGACTCCGAAGATTAAAGTTAGTCCAGCGGAGATGAGAAAGAGTAACATTCCGTTAGTGAGACCGTTAAGGCAAAATATGATGAAAGTAGAAATTGTCATACTGTTTTACGGAGGTCAAAAGTCAAAAGTAAATATTACAGCATATTTCGGACAAATGATGTATAAGGCGTGAATAGTAAAACTTTTGTGGTGCGGGCATCTTGCCCGCTGCAGTAACCTGTAGTAGACCGACACATATTCAATGGTGCGTTACGACGGATTGTTAAATAACGTTCACAGCAAGTGATTTGAGCCGTCTAACGCACCCTACTGGACTTACGGATAACTATTGAAAAATAGTATAAGAGCTAATTTATCAAAGAAATCTAAATAAATATTATGTTGTCATTGCGAGGCGGTAATAAAACAAGTTAACCTTCACGAAAAACCATTAACTCAGCCGACGCAATCTCGCAGTCAGCCAAAGATTGCCACGGGGGGTAATAATTCGATATACCTAAATAGTTTTCTGATCTCCCCCCTCGCAATGACAGTAATGGGCAGTAGCAGTTGTGTTAAGATTTACTTGATGAATCAGTTCTAAGTCTAAAAGCGCAAATTTTTCAGCCAAGAGCATCTGACTTTTGACTTTCGTAAAACAATATCATAACTGGCAACTCGTAGCATTTGCTGATCTGGTGACAGAATTTCCAAGTGCAATTTGAATGGGGTCGAGAATAGGAAATGGATAATCTACACTCTTAGCAGTTTTGCCCCAGGTGACATCGACAATAGCTTGATGATCTGCTCCTCGGATGGTGACTTTTCCCATTGGAGCTTCGTATTCCCTACCCTCCAATGCTTGGATAACTGCTTCAGTATTGGTAGTTTTGGCATCATTAGCTGCTGCTGCCAGTAGATGTAAACCAACATAGGCATTTTGGGCGTTGTAACTGGGGTAGCTGTTGTAGCGATCGCGAAATTTCTGGACAAAGTTACGATTAATTTCTGTATCTGGAGTTTGCCACCAGTAACGGGTACCTACCCACTGACTAATAGGCATTTCTGCTCCCAATGCGGTTAATACTTCCATTGCTGCTCCTAATTCCATATATACTGGGAATTTGGCAAACAAACCAAATTTATTTGCCTGTCTGACAAAGTTGACTAAATCATTTCCCCAAAGACTACACCATATTGCATCTGCATTTGATTCAGTTAGGGTGGTAATAAAGCTGTTGTAGTCTTCTGCGCCTAGTGTGGGAAAGGCGGTTTTGTCTAAAAATTTAATATCTGGTTGACGTTGCTGCACTGCTTTTTGGAAAAAATCCCAACTTTGATGACCGAAAGCGTAGTCAGGTCCGATGGTTGTCCATTTCAGATATGGTGCTTTGGTTCCGATGTCTGCTCCAGCGGTGGCGTTTTGCGCACCGTTGACGCTGCACCGGAAAATGTATTTATTGCATAATTCTCCAGTAATTTTGGGGGTTGCTGCATGAGTCACCATTAACACTCGCCCTAATTCTGGTAGGGTGGGCACGAGAGCTTCAGCGTTACCGGAGCTGTCGATACCAATAAGAAAGTCTACATTTTCTTCTAATACTAATCTGCGGGCGGTTTGTACTGGGTCGCCTTCGTGTTCAAATATGACTTCTACGGTGCGACCATTGATGCCACCGTTAGTATTGATTTCTGTTAGGGCGAGGTTAATGCCATCTCTAGCAAATTCGCCGTAAGTGGCAAAACCTCCCGTAAGGAGATACATTGCACCAATTTTTACGGGTTGGTTGTTGTCAGTTGTGTTGTTAGAAGGGGTTGTGCAAGCTGCTAGTATTCCTACTCCTGCCCAACCCAGATTTTTCAGAAATTTCCGCCGTGGATAGCGGGGATAAAGTGGGTTAAATTTTAACATTTGATATGATTAATTATATTTTATAGTATTTATCAAGTTACTTAGGTACACTTGTTTTTCTGTTTTCTAAATCCTCAAACTTTGTACCTTATACCAATTCACTTTAGAAATGTCACAAATAGTTTGAAACTATACAAACTATATATGTGAAATAATTTCCTTCATTAATGGATAATGGATAATTACCTCTTCCTAAAAGGGAGAGGATTGACCAATAAGGAAAAAAAATTATTTTTTCCCCTTGAAAGGGGAGACTTTTAAGCTAAATGATTTAATTAATAATTAATAATTAATAATTATTAATTATTCGGTAAATTACTGTAACATCAAAGTTTTGCAGCCCAAAAAATCTTACTTTTAACTTTTGTAGGGGCGAATGGCCATTCGCCCTACTTCCGTGAAACGGTATTACCAGTATGAAATAATTTTATTTTAATTAGATTTTTTTAGTATTAGTTAAAATATTAATATTTTTTGATAAAAATTAACTCTTATTCATGGATTATAACCATAAATAACGGGCAATTCAATCACAAATTCTGTACCCTGACCAACTACAGAATTACAGTAAAAATTTCCCCCATGCTTTTCAACTATAATTTGATAACTGAGGGATAACCCTAAACCCGTACCTTTTCCTACAGGTTTAGTTGTATAAAAAGGATCAAATATTCTCTTTTTTATTTCTTCTGGTATTCCTAGTGCATTATCAATAATATGGATAGATATATAGTTTTTATTGATAGCTTCTGTCTGAATTTTTATCATTGGTTTAGTATAACAAAATTTAGATTTCAATTTTTCCCATGACATTTCTAAAGCATCAATACCATTAGCCAAAATATTCATAAAAACTTGATTAATTTGACTTGCTAAACATTCGACTAATGGCAAATTACCATATTCTTTAATTATCTGAATTTCTGGATATCTTGGTTGAGGTTTAAGGCGATGTTGCAAAATTAGTAGGGTACTATCTATACCTTCGTGAATATTAACTTGTTTCTGTTTAGATTCATCGTGACGGGAAAAGTTGCGTAAGGATAAAACTATTTCTTGAATTCTTCTAGCACCTTCTTCCATAGAATTCAGCAAAATAGGAAAATCTTCTCTGATAAAATCTAGCTCTATTATACTTTGGCTATCTCTAATTTCAACTGCCGGATCTGGATAATATTGCTGATAAAGGTTGAGTAAATCTAATAAATCTTCTGCATAACTTCTGGCAGGTGCAATATTACCATAGATAAAGCTAATAGCATTATTAATTTCATGGGCAACCCCAGCAACTAACTGACTTAAACCCACCATTTTTTCACTCTTAATTAATTGAGCTTGAGTTTCTTTTAATTTTTTAAGTGTTTCTTCTAGAGAAGAATTTTTTTCGATTAATTATTGAGTTCTTTCATCAACTTTGACTTCTAAAACATGACTGTAATTAGATAGATGCTGATATGAGTTTTCTAACTGTTTAATCATTTCATTAAAAGTCTGAGCAAGTAAACCAATTTCGTTTTTAGTTAATACTGGGACTTTTTGAGTTAGATCCCCCTTACTTACTAACTTAGCTGTATGAGCGATCGCTAAAATTGGTCGTACAATTTGACGACCTAATAACAACATCGCCATTGCCATTACTAAAGCTAATGTCAAACCAATTAGTAAAATTGAACTAGCAAGATGACGAGCAGGTGCAAATGCTTCTGTTTGCTCTATTTCTGCTAATAATGCTAAGTCTTGATATTCCAGCCACCGATAAACACCAATGACTGGCACACCCTTATAATTCTGATACAACCCTTTGCCATTCTTGCCATTCATAGCAGCATTAATACCTTGACTTTCAATACCATCAGGAAATTCTTCTGAACCAAATTTTGTGGCTGAAACAAATACATTTCTCCTCGACAAACTACTACCAATATTTCCTACTAAATAAGTTTCGGCTGTTTCTCCTAAACCTGCTTGCTCGCGAATAATAGTATCCATTCTGTCTAAGTTAAGATGTGTAGCAAACATTCCTAATTTATTACCATTTTCACTGAGAATAGGGATAGCAAAGGTAATCATAGGTTTACCTGTTTCAGCAGAGCGGTAAAAGTTGGAAATTAAATTATCTGTAGGAGATTTTGTTACTTCGCTATATTGAACTAGGGGTTGATATTTACCTATTTTATCGGAATTACTGGAAACTAAAATTCTACTACTTCTGCTCAAAATAAAAATTTCTTGTAAGCTGTCAATATTAGTAGTAAAAGATGTTAACGAAGTCTTTAGTGAAGCTTGAGATGATTCATATTCTGGGGTAGATTTTTTGCTTGTTAGTAAGATGTTTGCTTGGTTATTAACTTCTGGTAACTCAGCTAGCGCTAAGATATTTTTGCGTTGATATAATACCCAAAAATTAAGTTGATTTTCTTTAATTTTAACAGCAAATTTAAGGCGCTCAAATACTGATTCTTTTAAAGATGCTCTTGCTTGACTAAAAGTCGTATATCCGACAATTGATATGGTCAATAGGGACAAGACTAAAAAAGAACCAACAATTTGAATTAGGAGGCTTTTTTTCCAAAAGTACATGATTTAATTTCCTTATTTTTGACTTTGCTACATTATATTTAATTCTGAGTTTTCCACTGAGAAAATATTTCTTTAATCCGGTTAATAGCTTGGTCTGTTGCTGCAGTTGGTGATAAGCCTTCAATTAACACTTCTCCCATCGCTTTACCCCAAATATTTTCTGAATCTACCTGAGAATAAGCAGGGTTGATCGAATTCTTAAATAAACGAGTTTGATGTTCAGTAAATTGTTGAGATGCCACAGAAATATGCGGGTCTTTTGTATTACTCCAAAAGGGGTCTTTCCATAGTTGAGGCATAATCGGAAAATAGCGACCTTTTGCACCTTTAATGTAAGCTCCTAAATTCTCTAGTTGTACTAAGTATGATAAAAATTATTTCGCTAGTTCAGGATTAGGAGAAGATGTAAAAATTACAGGTTGTTTTACAGATACTAAATATCTCGGTTCTCTGCCATTAGGATTATTGGGAAACTGTATAGTTCTCATTTGATTCAAATAAATCTCTTCATCTTCTTGTTGAGAAGCAGGAATCGACATACTTGGATTAATTGTCATTAAAGTATTGTGATTGAGGAAATTAGTATTATTATCATAATTCAGCCAATCAACTGCATTAGGTGGCACATACCCATTTTTATACAAGTTGGTATACCAGTCTAAAATCTCAATTATTTTTTCTCTTACTGCTGGTTTATTTACTTGTAATTTGCCTTGTTTATCTAATATTTGTAAATTGTTAGCTTCCAAAATTTGTTCAAATATAAAGTAAGTATCTGAACCATAAATAGACATAGGTAAACCCAAGGAATAAATATTATTGTTACTCTGTTGAGTTAAAACTTTTTGCGCCTTTTGCCAAAACTGCCAAAATTCATCCCAATTTTGAGGTATTTCCTCACCCAGACCTGCTTCACAAATTAAATCAAGCCAGTAGTGAATATGGATACTTTGCTGCATTATTGGTACAGCATAATTAGAAAATTTAGACTCAATATTGTTGTACAAATAAGCAGACTTCAGCGCAGTATTATCGTATAAATTTTTTACAGGTTAAATTACATCTGAAACATCTGCTAATTTGCCCTCCCACGCCCATTGAGGAATCAAAGTAAATTCTGCTCTTTCAGAAAAGAGAATATCAGGTGGTTTACCTGCGGCCAAAGCATCAATACCTGCTTGTAAAATATCATCCTCACTCAAAAACAAAAGTTCAACTTTGTTGTCTGTTTTTTCTAGCCACTCAGCAACTACTTTTTTGAGAGCTTCTTCTTGCTCTGGATAGTATCCCCGATTCCACCAAA
This sequence comes from Dapis hubbardiae BLCC-M172, assembly GCF_050016015.1. Lineage (NCBI taxonomy): Bacteria > Bacillati > Cyanobacteriota > Cyanophyceae > Oscillatoriales > Microcoleaceae > Dapis > Dapis hubbardiae. Next base: position 3,974 of record NZ_JBNHEQ010000022.1, on the reverse strand, counting down.
TTGTTAAGACTTTCTCTGATTGAGTTTCTAGCAGAGAATTTTTAGGTTGACTTCCGCTACAAGTAACTAATATTAAACTGACTATAAATAACAAAATTAAGCTGAGTAATTTATGTCTCATAATTATCTAATCCGGCAGTTATGATAAACTTTTGTCAGTTCTATACAGCTATATTAACTGTTAGTTTTCAGCCTTGAGTTTTCAGCTTTTTATAACTGACTTTACTGAACGCTGACCGCTTTTTAATAATAACATGAGAGGTAGTTAATATCCTAATTTAGTTATTTGGTTATTAATTTTTGATAACTCGGCAATATATTATCAGGAGTGAAGTACAACGTTCTAGGTTTTAGGGAATACCTTGACTGGAAAGAGGCAATAGAAGCTCCAAGAAACCCTATAGCTAAGATATTTTTATGATGACTTTTAGCCATTTGTCTAAAAAAAAATATATTGTCATTTGAATGAATTGACAGAAGGGGACTGTGGTATGACTAAAGCATTATCAAGGGGATTCAATTCCAACCAATTATGGACACTGCTGATGATGGTGGGATTTTCCAGACTATTACTCCACCCAACATCTTCGGCTCGTAGCGACGATAATTTTTGAGTTGTTTAAAATATAAAAGTATTTCTCAGATAATATTTTTCATGTTTCGGTTGCTACAACAAATAGTTATGAGTTGTTAGCAATTTTGTGGAAAGCGATCGGAAAAATTGGGAGAAATATTCCGAAAAGTGACAATACAGGAATGTTAAATACAATAGAGAAGAATTTAAAATATGCAATGTGAACTATGTGCAAGGGAGATGAAACGTTTAAGCGTTCATCACTTAATTCCTAGACAACAGACCAAACGCAAGAAAGCTGAACCTGGTCTAACTATTGATATATGTTCAGCTTGTCATCGGCAAATCCATGCTTTATTTGACAATAAGCGTTTAGCCCAAGAATTGAATACGATAGAAAAGCTCAAGCATGAACCACAAATGCAAAAATTTCTGTTATGGGTTAGCAAGCAAACCCCAGATAGAATCCCCACAGCTTTTATTTGCTCCAGGTATACCCACAGTCACCACAACTGTATATAGACTTGTGGATTGAAATATTGTCACTGTTGCACCAGGGGCATCTGGTGGATACAAAAAGCCTAAAAATTAGTATCATCAACTTTGCTTTCTTCCAGATTATGGTACTCAAGCTTTTGCCTTAAAAAATTTTCAATCCCTCTGATTTTCCCCATCTGACGTTTTTGCTCTCTTAGCAACCTCAAATCTTTCTCCCTTAGACTCTTGGCTGCATTGTTAATGTCTGTTGTGTTATGGTCGATTTTGTTTTCTATCTTGCCAATATATCGGAATACGGTCCAGCTCCCAAAGGCAACACTCACAAATGTTCCCAGCATTCCAAATGTTACAACTGTTTCAGGAGTCATGCTCGCTAATTTTTAATTGCTAGAATTAATTTTTTTTCCATGTATATTCTAGCTTTTTTCTTCTGAGTTTTTTTCACAAAAAAAATTTCTGATCTCATTTATTTTTTTGTGCTAACCATCTAGTTTTAAAAATTGTAAGTTTATTAAGGTGGAGCTTCTTCTAAATACTGCTCAATCCTAACTGAAATATCAGGAAAATAATAAGGAACTTCAAATTCTAAATGACACACAGGGGATAAAGATATTTCTGGAAAACGCAAAATTTGCCACTCATCAAGATAGACTTTATGAGTAGCAATGCGAGAAGGCACATTTTCCTCAATAGTCCCTACTTGAAGGCAAAGCAGACCCGCATATACCCACGTCCACTTGCCATTAGTAGTGACAAACAACCTAAAAAAATCTGATAAAAAAGGAACCGGTACCAAGAAATTAGGAATAGAAGTTTGTAAATTAGGACTATAGTCTGTAAGCAATCTTGATTCATCTAGAATCAAAACCCAATTTGATTCATTTGATAAATCTACCATTTTTATCTTTAACCTGAGATAGATTCTATTACTTCATTTTTTCCTACTATTAACGAAGCGCTACCGCCGTTAGCTATTTTACTCCGTAATTCACCACCCATCCCAAATTGCAAAAGAAAGTACTCATAAACATCTTCAAAGCTTGGTGATGTCGCCGTAGGATTGAAACCAAATGGCATTAATCTATGAGACTGTCCGTCGGTATCTTTAGCCCACTTTTTCAGCCAAGTTGAACCCCATTCAGTAGTTTTGCGATCTGGTGTTCCTCCAGTGACTATTAAAACTTTAGGATATTTACCGGTATTATATTTACTTGGTACTTTTGCTGCTGTTCCTATATCAGCACCAAGTTCTTTACAGCCTATCTTACCCAATGCTGCTGCATTAGTTCCACCGCAAATAAGCTGTAAAGTTTCTTGTCTATCACTAACCATATAATAAGTATCTCCTGGGTCAAAGAATGCTGGTACAAGAAAATCTATCATGGTACCCTGGGATTTGTAAGGAGTAGCATCCGGTGAAGTTCTCCTGGCTTCCAGCGCTTGAATTTTTCTTTCCTCTTGAGCAATTTTTTGCTCATACCAGGTTGAGTCTTTTCTCATGTTATTTTAATTCCCGCTTCTCAATAGTTGTACCTCCTGGACCCACAAGGTAGAGGTCAAGAGGTTTGTTCTGAATATTTGCAGGGAGAGCATTCCAAAGAATATTAATAGCTCTAAAATCATCACCCCCTATTGGTAGCTCACGGTGGGATTGACCGTCAACCTCTCGCGTGTAATCTAGTGTTCTTGTTCCCCAAGGTGTTAGTTTTGCAGTAGCTTTATTTGCCTTAAAAACTGCACGGATTCTACAGTAATTATCAGAGTAGCCTCTTTGCCGAACTTCTGACTTTCCTGCTGGGAGGGCTAAAACCCCGCCAATTTTATCTAATGCTGGTTGGTCAGTTCCTCCCAAAAGAGCTGTCAAGCTTGATGTTGGAACTGATACTTGAATATAAAGCTCTGAGTCTTTGATAGACGGGACATAATACGTCGTTTGAGCGCCTTTACCTACATAATCTGTAGTTTCCCTTTGAGTTATCCTTTCGGCTAGCGCCTGTTGCTTATAAGCTTCTTTACGTTCAGCTACTGCTAACTGTCGCTTCAGCCGAACTAATTTAGTTGATAATCTAGCCATATTTCATCATGGTCTATACATACCTTAGTTATAGCCCAAGAATTGCTAGGTTTTACGGTACTAAGCTGCACCTTAGAGCAAAAAATATTAAAAATTTACAAAGTGAGGTAAGGTTTCTCCTTTTGTATTAACCAAAGCAATTGGTCTAGGCCATTTGTTGAGATAGATTGATGCGTATTGAAATCTTACCTCCGCAATTGGTCGTTTACGAGGTTCATCAATTTCTTCGCCTAATACAGTAATTTTTCTGGGGATTGTTGGGTAAGCTGTAGCTTCATCTTCAGTTAAATTACTTTTGAATCTTGTAGCTATATAAGTATTGTTTTGAATTGCTAAAATTTTATTTATAATTTCTAAAGCTACTGCCTTACCTCTGCATAATAATTGAAGTTGATAACCTTGTTCCCAGTGGTGGTAAACATACATTTCTTTCCCCTTTTTCCATACATAGCCACCACCATCAAAAAATAAAGTTTTAATTTTCTTGGCTAGTTGATTTAAGTCAGCCTTGGTTATTTTAGGCAGCGGTGATTCAGGGTTGTCGGTTTTATCCATTATCCGAAAACCTATTTTCCCTTGTACAGGCGAATATCCGGGCTCAACATCTGCCATATCTTCTAGGAAATACATAAATACTCTCGGCTGGCTCCGTCTCATTACCCAATCTGGTGAAATGTGAGGCATATTATTTTCCACAGTTTCCACTACCCGCATCCTACCTAGCAACTGTTCCCTTAATTCTGTATAAGTACCTGCCAAGATTTCTGAGCTGTTCTCAACCGTCCTATCCTTCCAAAAACGGATAATCATATATCCCTTCTCTCTAGC
>NZ_JBNHEQ010000021.1:0-40634 GCF_050016015.1 Dapis hubbardiae BLCC-M172 | reverse complement strand
GGGGAGGCTTCAAGGCGCGAATTATTTAATTATTAATAATTAATAATTGGGTAATAGGAACTCATGGAAGGGTAAAATAAATATAATTGAATAATAAATATATAAATAATTTGCTCTGCCTACTGACTTGATATCATTAATATAATAACCATTATATAATCAGAACTAACTGATAAATCAATATATAAAAATAAGCAGCAATTACGACAAAAATTAATACTAAAAAAATTATGTCTTTAACAGAAAAAATCCTCTCCCAAATTCCAGGGAACCCTTTAGAAAGTTTGCGGCGAGTCGATAAAATTTGGCAAAAACTTCGAGCTGAAAATATATCTATTCCTACCACCGTTAAGACAGAAACTCAATTACTAAAAAATTATGACTGGGATGTAGTAATTTGCGGAGGTACTCTTGGTATTTTGATTGGTGCTACCTTGGCAAAAAAAGGTTGGCGGGTTGCACTTTTAGAACGAGGTATCCTCAAAGGTAGAACACAAGAATGGAATATCTCCCGCAAAGAACTAGAAACATTTGTAGAATTAAACCTCCTCTCTCCAGAAGAACTAAAAACAGCGATCGCTACAGAATATAATCCAGCTCGTATTAGCTTTCCAGATACTCCTGACATTTGGGTAAAAGATGTCCTTAATATTGGTGTAGACCCAGTTTATTTGTTAGAAACTCTGAAACAAGGCTTTTTAGGAGCAGGGGGTCAACTATTTGAAAATACATCCTATGAAGCAGCAACTATTCATCCAGATGGGGTAGATATCCAAACTAGCAATGGTCTCTCCTTCAAAACTCGACTACTCCTGGATGCCATGGGACATTTCTCTCCAATTGTTAAACAAGCAAGGGAAGGCAAAAAACCTGATGCGGTTTGTTTAGTAGTTGGTACTTGTGCTACTGGATACCCAAAAAATGATACGGGAGATATTTTTGCCTCGTTCACTCCTGTACAAAATCAATGTCAATATTTCTGGGAAGCATTTCCTGCTAGAGATGGGCGAACTACTTATTTATTTACTTATCTAGATGCTCATCCAGATAGATTTTCTCTAGAATTTTTCTTTGAAGAATATCTACGTCTATTACCCGAATATCAAAAAGTCGAACTTAGTCAACTGACATTCCAACGTGCCCTCTTTGGTTTCTTTCCTTGTTATCGTCAAAGTCCCCTCAAAACCCCTTGGAATCGTATTTTGCCAGTGGGCGATAGTAGCGGGAGTCAGTCCCCTCTGAGTTTTGGCGGTTTTGGAGCTATGGTACGTCACTTGAAACGTCTGACTGTGGGTATTAATGAAGCTTTGGAAACTGAAAATTTATCGGCAAATTCTCTGGCACTTTTGCAACCTTATCAACCGAATGTATCAGTAACTTGGTTATTTCAACGTTCCATGAGTATAGGGGTAAACCAAAAAGTTGAACCACATCAAATTAATCAATTATTGGCAGGAGTGTTTCAGGTAATGGAAAAACTAGGTGAACCTGTACTTAAACCTTTTTTACAAGATGTCGTGCAGTTTCCTGCTTTAGCACAGACTTTACTTATTATTTCCTTAAAGCAACCTGAGTTAGTGATTAAAATTATTCCTCAAGTTGGTATAGAAAATTTGTTAGATTGGATGAGACATTATTTCAACTTAGGGATTTATACATTGCTATATCCAGTTGGAGGAGCAATAGAATCTTTACTAATAAAAAGTCCCCTAGTCAAAGACTATTATTATCACCGCTGGATTGAACAATGGAAATATGGTTCAGGAGGAGATTATGTTGACTAATTTGAATTTTACAACCTTCAAAAAAAACTAGACAGAGGTTGGATGAAGTCAAGCATTACTTATAGAAACCCTAAGCGTATCTCCAGAAAATAGCTGATTAGGAGAAGTAATTGATAAAAAATGGTTCAATAATTGATAATTGATAATGGATAATTGATAATTACCTCTCCCTAAAAGGGAGAGGATTGAATAAAAGGAAAATTTTTTCTTGTTTCTCCTTGATCATGAGAGGCTTTAAACCTTAATTATTCGGTAATAATTGATTTGATGATTGGATTTTGGGAGATATAGCAGTGGGCGCTCAGGTATTTACAACGCCCAGTTCAAACTGCCTTCTAGAAAAGGTGTACAAAAAATAATGTGTAAATATGCCAGCGTACATTGCTATATCTAATACCAATTCCCATGCATTAAGGCTATACTTGAGTGACACTTCAGTTATCAACTAATTAACACAAATAAAATAAATTATTCCCTAATTATTATCCAGTTAATATTCATTATTATCCAGTTAATATTCATTATTCTTCTGTGTACGGACGTCCTTATGCAACGTCCCTTCCCCCTCCTCCCACACTCCCGTACGGACGCCCTTATGCAACGTCCCTCCTCCACCCAATCAAATATAGCAAGATTTTTGAGAAATGGTATAATACACCCCATCTCCCCATCTCCCCATCTCCCCATCATCTCTCCACACTCCCCTACTTTCCTACTCTCAATCTATAATTTTAAATAGATCCCTTCAGGGGTTCTATAAATTTTCTTTAGCCTCAAGAGTGCTTTTACTATTAATTAGTGGTGCGACTTTAACAAGTTTTTTTCCATGAGAGTTGTGCGAAATAAAACCGAGTCAGTTATGACAACAACTATCAAATTCAACCTTTAGTTTTCAAAATGAATAACACTTTGGATGACGCTAGGACTCAAGAAAGAGAATTTTTTCAGCAATGGCAAACAATAGGTTTAGATACAGCACAGAAAAAATACATCATACCTTTTAATCAACAGATTAATAATGTACGACGAATTAGTGAAGAATTACGAGTTTTACTCATTAGTGAAGGTGTTAATGAAAAATGGCATAAATCTCACTCATATTTAATTGAATATATAGAAAAAATAGAAAGATATAACTATCAGTTTCAAGAAAAATTAAGATTAGTTATAGAATTGGGAAATAATCAAAATATTAATGATATTAGTGATGATTTTGCTCGACAAACAGAAATAATTTGTAACAAATTATTCGATCTTGCTGCTCAGGAATTTGAAGAAGCAAGTTTTGAGATTAAAAATACCAGTCAAAAAATGACTTTCTTATTGGTATTAGCTGTCTTAGCAACTCTGGGATTAGCATTAGTAATTACTAATTTGTTTAAATTTGCTTTACAGCAGTTAGAAATAGAACAAGAAAAGTCAGAAAAGCTATTACTTAATGTTTTACCAAAGTCAATCGCAAAACGTTTAAAAGATAGAACAGAAATTATTGCCGATAATTTTGAAAATGTTACAGTATTATTTGCTGATATTGCTGGTTTTACAAAGCTATCTACAACTGTTTCTCTAACAATATTAGTTAAGTTATTAAATGAAATATTTTCTGAGTTTGATAAGTTAGCTGGACTTCATGGATTGGAAAAAATTAAGACTATTGGAGATGCTTATATGGTAGTAGGTGGGTTGGCAGAACCAAATATAAATCATGCACCAGCGATCGCTAATATGGCTTTAGATATGCAGGATGTTATTGAACGTTTTAATCAAAAAAATAATAGTTATTTAAACATGAGAATAGGCTTAAATACAGGTCCGGTTGTCGCTGGAGTTATTGGCACTTCAAAGTTTATTTATGATTTGTGGGGAGATACTGTTAATATTGCGAGTCGCATGGAGTCTCATGGAATTATAGGTGAAATTCAGGTAACGGAAGATACTTGTTTGTTATTGAAAGATCGATATTTATTGGAAAAGCGAGGTATTATTTCTGTCAAAGGTAAGGGTGAAATGTCTACTTATTTACTCAAAAGCAAAAAGATTAATAATGAGAGTTTAGCTAAAGAAAATGAGAAAATTATGGTATAAAAAATTTATACCAATTTTATACCAAATTGATAAATAGCTGCACGCTTTGTCAAATCAGCTTTTTAGTCTTTTCTGCACCTCCAGGATAACTATATATGCAATAGCAGGGAAATTTTACTACTCATCCCCTCTGTTATGGTGCTTAAGGAAATGAATTTAACTCTTGCTCTATAGAAGCCCTAAGCGTATCTTGGCAAAGTTGCGAGTTTTTGGCTCAGGAGTCAGGAGTAGGGGTGATTTCCGTGCCGGAATGCTCCTAATTACGCGTTTGCGCAGCATTCCGTAGGAAATCACCCGTACAGAAGTCAGGAGATTAAGAAATACTCAGAGGGGAAAAAGGTAGAATCTCGGCCCCATCTCCCCACCCTCCCCACACTTCCCACCCCCATCATGTATAAAAAAATAAATACCAAATGGGTTCTATATGCAATAGAAGAGAAAATTTACTACTCATCCACATCTGGTATGGGTGCTTGAGAAAATGAATTAACTCTTGCTCTATACGCAATAGAAGAGAAAATTTACTACTCATCCACATCTGGCAGGGTGCTTCAGGAAATTCATTCTCCTTTTAGCAGTGTTGAACCTAATGTCATTCACACTACACGATCATTATTTAGTAAGACAGTATTTAGAAATTGGTGCAAAGTGCAAAATTATTTCGGTTTATAGAGAGTTAGTTGCTCATACAATATCTGCTTTTTTTCAAACCAAAACTTTCTCAAATAAACACTTATTTTTCCCTAATCAAATCTTTCCATACCTCCTCAGTGGAAAATTACCAACATTTTCATTTTATGAAGCTCCTGAAAAAAAAATCGCGGGTCAAAGAAATTTCGGCTCCATCCCCACAATTTTTGTGATATTATAAAACTTAAATGGTATAACTCGTCCATACACATGAATTTTTCTTCAACAAAAGAGAGTAAGGTTTCTCAGCAATCAAGTCAGATAGACCTTTAACAGGGAAGATGCCTTTGCTACAAATACATTACTTATTAATTAATTAAAAGCTGAACTACTTTATTTAACTCCACAGAATGAGAAGCCTTAAAAAGAACCCGATCGCCTGGTTGTAAAAACTCTTGTAAATGTCTAACTAATTTCTGGTGAGCATCATCAGAACTAATATCTTCTACCTCTATAAATTGCAAACCAGCAGCACCAGTCGCCATTGCTTCTGCCTCCTCAAAATCTGCCAAAATAAATAAACCATCAAGATTCAAATTTCTCACAACATTACCAACTTGTTGATGGAATAAAACAGATTTATCTCCCAATTCTTTCATAGTACCCAACACAGCAATATGGCGTTTACCCGGAGTTTCAGCTAACAAATTCAGAGCAGCAATCATCGACTCTAACCCAGCATTATAACTTTCATCTAAAATCACAATATCATTCTCTAAATCATATCTTTTTGCCCTACCTTCTGGTAACTGAACCGATAAATTATTACTCAAAGGTTCAAATAGAGTTTTTGTAGAAAGATTTTTTCCATGAAGCACTTTCAACACTGCCAAAGCTGCCAAATAATTAGAAGCATTATGACTACCAGGCAAAGGTAAAAGTAAATCCACACCCTCAACATTTATAGTTTGAGAATCAATTAAATTTCCTTGTAAATTTCCCCCTTCCAAACCATAAGTAAAAGTTTTTCCAGACCAAACCTTAGCCGCAGTTTCTATCAACCTTTTATTATCAAAATTCAGAATAGCAATACTACTATCAGACATTTCTCTGAGTAATTCACACTTAGCCTCAGCGATCGCTTCAACAGACCCCAAACGACCAATATGAGCAGTACCAACATTAGTAATTAAGCCAATTGTCGGATTGGCAATATGTGTTAATTCTGCTATTTCCCCAGGTCCTCGCATAGCCATTTCTATCACAGCATAATTATCATCAGCAGAAAGTCGTAGTAGAGTTTTAGGTACACCTATTTCATTATTATAATTAGCTTCAGTTTTCAGCACTTTACCCTGAGTCCCCAAAACTTCAGCGATTAATTCCTTAGTAGTTGTTTTACCGACTGAACCAGTGACTGAAATCACAGGAATATCAAATCTATCTCGCCACCAACGAGCAATTTTCTGGTAAGCTTTTAAAGAATTTTCTACCTGTAATATGGGTACGTTATTTGACAGTTGTTCAACCTCATTATTTAAGGTATATTCTTGTTCAACAATCAGACAAGAAGCACCTTTTTCAATTGCGTCTTTTACAAAATTATGGCCATCAAAATTTTTACCTCGTAATGCCAAAAATCCTTCACCAGATTGTAAGTTACGAGTATCAGTATTTATGCCTGTAATTAATGTTTTTTCTGGAATCTGAAAATCTGTAAGTGTTGTAGCACTCAAGATTTCAGTTAGTTGGAATAAAGTAATGCGACAAACCATAGCTATTGGCAGTCCTCCTGAAAGATGTGTAATAATTATATAAGAGTATTTGTTATTGTTAAGCTCAATTTATTTTCTGGGATATAACTGAGTAACCAAAACAAAATCAAAAGTTTAAATAATTCTCAAAAGTTATAGAGAATATTTGTTTGTAGATTGGTAAATAAAGTAATCCTAAATTGGTTGTGACAATTTTTATAATAGTTAATTTGAGTTGAAAACCTTTAAAATTCTGACTCCTGACTCCTGACTCTTGACTCCTAAGTGCCACCAAAATATTACAACTTAAATAGGATTGCTATATTGTCATAATTTTGAAATGAAATGAGGCAAAAATATCAGATTGTATTACTCTAATATAAAGCAAAATTATGACAAAGCCGAGTAGTCTTTAATTGTCAAAAATGGGTAGCAGTCCTAAATAGGTCGTGAATAAATATATAGCAGTTGCCATTACTATTAGGAGATTCTAGCTACTCTCAAATTTAGTCACAACAATAATTTAACTTCTGACTTCTGACTTCTAACTTCTGAGTTCAGCTATAGCTTTTTGACCCATGTCTAAACCTTGATATTTTCCCAGACTTTTATCTAAAGTTAGTTTTCATGTCCTCTTGAGGATGCTGTAGTAATTTAAGTTTTCTCTAACCCTTCTCTGGGTAACAGCAAGTCGTCTATACTACACCCTTAGCTGATTGGCAATTAATAATATCTAGGAACATAGTTAATCATCTATGTAATACTAATACTCCAAAAATGTATGCTGATGGTAATTAAGTGGTGAAAAATCCTATTTAGTTCAGAAATTGATAATTATTGATGACTCAGTTCAATTAATATCTATATCTACCTAATTTTGGCAAAATCTTTACCAAAACTTTATAAAAACTCCGTAAATTTTGAAGATAATGAGACTAATAGAAATTAGTAAACTGTTGAATTAAAGTCTTAGGTGCTGCCAGATATAATTTTTTCTGAGAAAAAATCTAGGCAGAAACTATATATATGTAGTAAAGTCAATAGCTATCTTGTAGGAAATCCTATAAACACCTCGATCAAAACCAGAGATTAGCAATTGTTCCCATAGCTAAGGGTACTGGAATCGAAAAAACTAAATTAGGGAATATATAAAATGAAAAACTTTATGAATGAATATCAACAAGACAAATCCCAGTATGAACAGTATATCTATAACCATTTTCTCCAATTGATAGACCTAGAGTCATCAGAAGAGATAATAGAAAGGTTTAGAATTTTATTTATTAATGGTTCTGGATATCCTGATAGAGAAGTAGCTAAAGCACTAGAAAGAATTATTGCATTATTGCAAGTTGAGGAAGAATTTAATTTTATCCTCAATCGCTGCTGTCATATAGTTATTAATAGAAAGCGACTCTACAACTATAAAAGAGATGTATTGCTAGACTTAATTAAACTATTTGATAGTATTAAGAATAAACCAATACAACGTTACTACGGTTCCCGCAGTAGTAAGAAACTGTTTGACCTAGTTCAGGCATTCACAACAAGTGAGCAGTACCTAACTTTAAAACGTTTTGCAGAATTAATAAACCAAGAAGCAAGAAGTTATAAAAATAGTCATAGTGCTTTAGCTCAACCTTTGAGAACTCTAATTCCACGTTATCCTTACTTATACCAACATTGTTTAATTACCTCAGACAATAGCTATGAACATCAGCAAGCTATTAAAAATATGCAACGACAAAAACAGAAAAAATTTGAAATAGACTTATCTCACTATGTAACTCATCAAATTAGACATGGAGTAATAAATACTTCCAAGTTGAGAGATTCAAAGTTGAGAGATTCAAAGTTGAGAGATTCAAAGTTTACAGAGTCTAGTTGGGAAAACACGAACAAAATTCAAAATCCTACTCTTTTAAGCCCTGGAGAATTATTATCAGCTATTAGACAATTTGTAGGTAAAGTTGAGAATGGCAAGAACTACCAAGATTATGCAAAAAGTTTCCTAACTCATGTCAGACAACCTCAATCATATGGTTGCTTTAAAGAAAGCTTCTATGAATACTTAAGTTCATCATTTGATTTCGACTCCAGGTATGTTAAGAACCAGTTTAAGAACAAACTATATCAGCAACTAAAAAATACCATACCTCACAATGATGATAAAAAATTTAACGACTTTTTACTAATGAGAACCTGTAATCAAATGTTAGGTTTTTTAGTTGTAGAAAGCATTCAAAAACCACAACACTTTTTATTTCTCAATCTGATGGCTAATATGGGACCAATAGCAACTACCAGTCTCCTCCTAAAAATAGTTTTGGTTTGCTATAGAGTCAAGCCATACCTAGAAAAGCGATTAGCAATACTATTTAACCATTATGAAGCATCTACAAGAGAAGCAGTGATATGGTTAGTAAAAGCATTAGAAAATATACAAGTTGCCTTGACTACCAACTTTGGCAGGATTGATTTATCTTTTATTAATTAAAAGGAAATAATAAATATTATCACAAGACAAAATTCAAAAAAGATACCTGAAGTAAAATTATTTGAAAAACTACATATTAAAGATTTGTGCCTCTCTTAAATTCTCAGTCCTAACTCCTATTCATTAATTGATAATTGATAATTGATAATGGATATTATCTGAAGGAAAACACTCACGGAATTGAATATAAGGAAATCTCCTAGCACTTTTTTTATCTCTGTCTGAATTACTTAATAATTGAAGTTTCACCCAACTATAGCATTAGTTTTTGTAATTGGTATTAAAGGGAACAGAAAATAAGTAAGCATTCAGCTATTAGCTCTAAGAACCTGTACTTAAGGACTGGGTTTAAATGAATATAGACTTTGGAATTGACTTTTGTAGTAAGATTTTTAATTTCTTAATTAGATATTGCTTTTCATAAGTGATAAAAGCAATAGCTGTTTTGCTGCGCGACATGTTTGCGGAGCATTCCCTATACGAAAAAGCGTTTAGGCTAAGAGCCGAGATGAATGCGGAGCATTCCCTATACGAAGAAGCGCAACTCCTCCGCAGGAGGCAAGAGGCTAGCTGACCGCTGAATGCTTAGGAAAACAATAGAAATGTTATAATACTTAAAGATATTATATATAAAAAAAATATAAGGAGTTTGTGAATAGGCAAAAATTAATAACTAAAGGGAAATATCAAAAACTCTAATTCTCTACTATGGAGTTAAAGGTTATTCATTTATCCATTCCCGAATATCCTAGAACTCTCTACTTAATTAAGTTAATAATTCCCTCAATATTTAGGGTTTGCTGAAAAAGTATTTTTTAAGGATTAGGGGAAGGGAAATATCAAAAACTCTAATTCTCTACTATGGAGTTAAAGGTTATTTATTTATCCATTCCCGAATATCCTAGAACTCTCTACTTAATTAAGTTAATAATTCCCCCAATATTTAGGGTTTGCTGAAAAAGTATTTTTTAAGGATTAGGGGAGCGGAAGAGTAGGTAGGGACATTGCATAAGGGCGTCCCTACGGGAGTAATTTTTTTTATCAACTATGCGCCCAAAATCCTGAGTTTTTGACCATAAATAGCTGAAAATTAGGTACTTTTTCCCGACCTAAAAATGCTAAAACTTCTATATGTAAATTCTTTAATATTTAATCAGCAAACCCTATTTAGTAATTAACTATTAGGTTTTTTATTTTTTTTCCCTGTCTTGGTTTTAAGGTAAGTTATCAATGAATCTAGATAAAGAACTAGACAAAACAATATCAAACTTTGCAGATATTCAAGCAGAACTTAACATTTGTAACGCTAAAGATGCTTTAAAAGATATCGTAAATAATATGGATTTAACTCCAGAAGAAAGAGCAGGATTAGACTCAGAAATTTCTGGGTTAGAATCAATGTTAGAAAAGTTAGAAAAAGCTTCTGTTTATATTGCTGTATTTGGCATGGTAGGCAGAGGTAAATCTTCACTTCTCAATGCTTTGTTAGGAGAAAAAGTATTTCAAACAGGTCCAATTCATGGTGTTACTAAAACTACACAAATTAGACAATGGGAATTAGGGAGAGAAAATTTAACAGAAATAGAATCATCATCTACAAATTCTCTAACTTCCTACAGAATATCTCAAGTGGAACTGATTGATACTCCTGGTATAGATGAAGTAGATGGAGAAACTAGGGAATTGATGGCCCGACAAGTAGCAAAACAAGCAGATTTACTTCTATTTGCTGTAGCAGGAGATATTGCCCAAGTAGAATATGAAGCTCTTTCTTACTTACGAGATGCTGGTAAACCAATTTTGCTGGTGTTTAACAAAATAGACCAATACCCAGAAGCAGATAGGTTAGCTATATATAATAAAATTCGTGATGAACGAGTTCGTGAATTACTCTCACCAAATGAAATAGTTATGGCCGCCGCTTCTCCACTGGTAGCTAAGGCTGTCCAACGTTCAGATGGTAGTCTTAAGGTAGAGATGGTGCGAGGAAAACCTCAAGTAGAAGATTTAAAGCTGAAAATATTAGAAATTTTAGATAAAGAAGGTAAATCTTTAGTCGCGCTCAATAGTATGCTCTATGCTGATGATGTTAATGAGCAGTTAGTACACCGGAAAATAGAAATTCGCTCCCAAAGTGCAGATCGGGTTATATGGAAGGGAGTAATGACTAAGGCAATGGCGATCGCTCTCAACCCTGTAACTGTGGTAGATATTCTCAGTGGGGCAATAATTGATGTAGCTATGATATTGACTTTATCCAAGTTATATGGTATCAGGATGAGTCAAACTGGAGCAGTAGATTTATTACAAAAGATAGCTATTAGTATGGGTGGTATAACTGCCAGTGAATTAGTGGCAAATCTAGGATTAAGTTCTCTGAAAGGATTATTGGGTTTAGCTGCACCTGTTACTGGGGGGTTATCTTTAGCACCCTATTTGTCTGTAGCAGTAACTCAAGCAGCAGTGGGAGGTTTATCATCTTATGGAATTGGACAAATAACTAAAACTTATCTTGCTAATGGTGCATCTTGGGGAGAAGAAGGTCCGAAAGCTGTAGTGAGTAATATTTTGGCATCTTTGGACGAAAATTCCATTATGGGTCGCATCAAGGAAGAATTAATTAATAAGTTGAAAATCAAGGATTTCAGGCAAAATCAGGACACTGAAAAGGGAACAGGGAACAGGGAATAGAGAGTAAATTAGGATGTGTAATTAATTTTGTTTAGGAACTTAGTAGAGATTAACTAATAAAAAAGTCTAATTGACTGCTAGTAGGATAATTTATTAATTAATGAAGATTAGCAATTTTCAGTAAATTCATAATAGATGATTGGTCAACAAGAAGTATGATTATATTTATTCTGGGAATTTGATGTGACTTTCTACACAATTTTTTCTAAAAAGGGTTATTGATAGAAAAGGTATGTTTTAGTGTCAAAATTTTGCATAAGCTGAACCAGGCTTAGAAATATTAAGAATTTGACTGTGTTGTAACATAGACTAAAACTATTAGATTCCGAAACAGAACAAATGAACAATCAAGCTAACTCAATCACTCAAAACTCTAAGAACATCAGCAAAAATCAATCAAATATACAAGAAAGTCATGTAGGATTAATGGAATTACAACTAGAGGACTTGGATAAAGTAGTTGGCGGTAAACTCCAGAGTGGAGACCTTTCTTAACAGTTACAAATTAAATCAAAATAATTCCTCATTCTATAAGGAGAGAAATATGAAGAAAACTAATTCCAAAACAAAACAACAAAGTACAAAGGTTAATAAAACTCAAAGCAATAAAACAGACAAAGACTGGGTAGAATTGCATGAACATGAGATGGAAGGTATTGCTGGAGGTACGACTGGATGGTTTAGTACAGGCGAGGAACTGGATTAAGTTGTTCTTCCTCATCAGCCATTTTCTAGTACGGGCGGAAATATAAGGCTCCTATCAACTAAGTGCAGCGAGTCAGATAAATTAAATGCTTTAAAACCTTTATTATCTGTTGATATATCAATAGAGTTGCCTATCAGATTAATTTTCACCTGATAGGCAATTTTATACTAATCTTCAATTGGTTCAATACTCAACGCATTTTTGGAAAATCTTTTATAACTGCTTTAAGCCATCGCTTTACTATCTAATTAAAAATCCTAACTCCTCGCTTCGTGATAGAGATTTTTAATCAGTTTCATTAAAAAGAATGTCGTAAAAAAGACATAAAAAACTCAAGATAAAAACAATCAGAAGTCATACAACAAACAGAATTGAATAATCACATTCAAAATACCCTTTTTCCCAGACATAAAAATCATCCTTGCGTCCATTGTCACTAACTATTTTCTCAGCCAACTATTATCAACCTCCCAATCTAAATAACGTAAATTTTCAGCTAAGGAAATCATTATAGTTATCAAGATAAATCAATTAATTAGTGCTTGCTGATTAAATATTAAAGCATTGACAGGTAAAGGTTTGAGAGGTTTTAGGTCTGGAAAAAGTACAAGGTTTTTGCTCCTTAGAGCTGCATAAAGTTAGGATTTTGGGTTGACTCATAGCTGAAAAATCAAGGGATAATTCTTCCTCCTGCCTCCTCGCTCATTCCTTACTACTCCTGTCTCCTGTCTCCTGTCTCCTACCCTCACCCATAAGACTTTTTCAGCAAACCCTAATTAAACAAGGAGCAAGAACAATGGTTTTCACAACTTCCCTATCTATTAAATCAAGTTTTTGGCAAGCTATTGATACATCTAAATTCTCTGGCAACCCTGCCGAAGATTCTAGACTTCAGTCATTACGAAATATTTCTATTCCTGAATTAGTTAAAGTTTTAGAACAATATTCTTATGTAACTAAAATTCACGTTCAAAGTTTAAATTATGTTTGTAATGTTGTTTCTCCAGGTAAATTAAAGGTATTACTTGATGAGATTCATTTTGAAGAAGCTGGTGATGGAAATCCAGAAGATTCTCACTATAATTTACTGAAATTATTCTTATTTGGATTAAATGAACAGTTTGGTGGAACCATGCTCACTAATAAAATTAATCCACAAGTTGATGCTTTAATTGCTAAGTATGATGCAGATTTAAAAAGTCATCCTGCTCACGTTGCTATTGGTATGGCAGGTATGGGTACTGAATGTATTTGTGGTCCGATTTTAGAAGAAATTTGGGCACAAGTTCAAGCTCGTAAAGATTTAGAAGATATATTACCTCAATTAAACCTAGAATTTTGGGATATTCATACTGGAGAAATCGATCATTCTCATGCTTTAAGAATGCGTAATGCCATAGATGGAGAAGTAGGAGAAAGTGAAGAGTCAGCAGAACAAATTCTCCAAGGTTATGAATTATCTGTAAAATTCTGGGATGATTTATTAGATATTTTTGTAACTCTTTAGATGAAGCAATAAAAATATAGGCTCAACTTTTAGCTTAATGTAAATACTGATGATTAATGGAGGTATGAAAAATACTTCCATCTTTTGTTTTCAGATCGTTCTTATCTACTTATAAAAATTATATTTTTATACCAAATGCCTGACTTTTGACTTTTATAATTTTCTCGAACACTTTTTCTGAGAAGACTTTTGTTTTTTTTCTTTCTTCTTTCTTTTAAACTTTTGCCTCTGTTCAATAACTTCCGGAGGCGGACCATAATCGCCTCTTGAAAAATAAATTCGTTCTACTTTATGTTGCGACTCAACCTCAATCCACAGACGGGCGCCTCCTGCCTGACTTCTATTAGGCTGGTGTGGCTGATAGACTATTTGGCAAGGTCCTTTAATTTTTAGCGCATGACAATAATCTTTTTTATCTCCTACTTTTACAGCAATTGCGGGATAAGAAGTTTTATTATCTCGGTTATAGTCAATAGTCTTTCGTAGAACATGAACAAATGTATTGCCTGTACGTTCAGCTTTGTTCCAGGTTCCTTCAGGACCGCGACGACCGGGTATGATTTCCGGTACTCCTCGACTGTTAAGAGGAATCATCCATAACCTTTCTTCCTTGTAAGCTCCTACTACCCTGCCTTGTTGGAGTAGTATTCGCAGTCTACCTGTCGATATATTAAGTAAAAATGCTGCTTCTGTTGTATATACTTCTGTCGTCATAACAACTAGATCGTTTGAGTAATCAGAACTTATGCATAAACACTATATATAGTGTTCAAAAACTATAACGTTATAGATAGGTAGTGTTTAAGACTTCAATTATGCGTAAGTCGTAATAATTTTTTAAATGTTTTTGTGACCTTTTGTAGATATAGTTCAACTTTAAACATAGGGAGAAGGGGTTATAGAATTTTCTATTTTCTCCATTCTCCCCGATCAAGAATTTTGGCAGAACTTTTAACTACTATTTCTTATTAGTTTTAAACTGTTCTAACCATTCTTGAATTTGAGAAGAAGCAATATCTCGTCCTCCCAAACCAAAAGCTAAAGCAATAGCTACTGCCATTGCTCCCATGAAAAGTCCAAAAGCTAGATTAACAATACTAGGGGCAATACCCATTTGTTGCAGAGCCATAGCTGAGACTAATACAATAATCCCAATTCGAGCAAGCTGACCCAAAAGTTTGGCTTGAGAATTACCAGAACTGGTAATTAAATTATAAGCAAGGTTAGCCAAGTACAGACCTATAGCTAAAACTACCAAACCGTAAAGAACCCGACCTGCAATTAATATTACTACATTAACAATTAAGGTCAAAGCCTCAAGTTCCACAATCTGAGTTGCTGAAACTGTAGCAAACAGGATAATACCCACAAAAGCTACAAGACCAGCAATTTCTGATGGAGTACGAGTAGTACCAGGTCCACCTTTAATTACAGTTGCATTTGGGTCACTAGATGAGGATGATGGTGTAGTAGAAGTTAAACCAAGCCAATTGAAAAGGTTATTAAAGCCAATGCTGGTCAGAAGATTAGTAACTAAATCTTTAACAAATTGACCAACAAAGTAGGCAATACCAAGAACTACAACAGCAGCAAAGATTTTGGGGACAAATGTCAGAATATCATTGAGCATTGCTACTGCTGGAGTAGTAATGGCCTCAATATTCAAAGCACTCAGAGCAGCGATCGCTACAGGAATTAATATCAGTACATAAACAACCGTACCAATAATCCCAGAAAGACTTTGACTGCCATTGGTTTGACTCATACCCAATCTGTTGCCCATTTGGTCTACACCAGTAGCAGCAAGTAGATTAGTAACAACTTTCTTAACTACAGTAGCGAGTAACCAACCAACTGTAGCCAAAATAACAGCCTTAAGAATCCTGGGCAGAGCTTGTAAGATTTGATCCACCATGTTTTGAACAGGTTGTAGAGCAATCTGTAGTTGCAAAGCTTCCAGAATTAGTGGTAAGAATAGCAAGAAAATCAACCAATAGATGGCATTAGCAATAGTATCGCTAACATCCATTTGGCTTTCTGCTTGTCCATCACTGACCTGCTGATTCAGACGGTCATCTAAACCAAATGTTTTAAGTCCTCTGCTTACTGCTAATTTAGCTATAGTTGCCACTAACCAGGCAATACCTAGCCAAATCAATGCAGCAGCTATATTAGGTAAAAAGCTGGTTATTTCTGTGAGGAAGGCATTTAGAGGTTGAGAAACTGCCGTGAGTTTAAGTTTGTCAAAGAAAGCTATCAGAACAAAGATCATGATGATCCAGAACACCACAGAGGATATCCATTTCTCCACAGGTAAATTCTGAGCTTGTTCCTGACTACCAGTTACCCAACTAGCAATTTTGTTATCGATATTAGTCTTCTTGAATAGTCCTCCAACTATGTTAGAAATAATCCCTGCCACTATCCAGCCGACAACTAGAATTGCAATTGCCGTTACGATATCCAAAATTAAGATTTTGTTAAAATTTTGGGACACTATATCCACAGGATTTGCTGGAGTTTGTGCCAAAATATCTGAGGCTAATATAGGATTAGCCTGTATTTTCTCAGTGAGATTGATTGATTGTGTAATGTTTTGCCAAGTGCCATTCATGGTTTTCTTGGATTAATGTAAGTTTTAATTAGCAATTATTTAGATTGCCTGTATATGTCTAATAGCTTGAAGGTAACTATGCCATTTAGTCAAGTTTTCGAGCAAAATATTTTAATTCGTGCCAGTGCCACTATCGTAGAACGTTGTATTACAGATAACATTCTCATGCACAAGTGGTTAAATCCTATGCTACGTTGTGAAGCTGTGGGTAATTGGGATACATTTGTGGGAAGTCGTAGTAGATTCATCATAAATATCCCTTTTTTGCAACCCTCTCTATATAGTGTTGTAGCTGAACGAGAACCAGGTTTAATTGTTTGGGAATTTCAGGGTTTTTTCCAAGGTCGGGATCGCTGGGAATGTCAACCTGAACCTGAAGGTACTCGTTTATTAAATCGTTTTGAATTTGAGATACCTAACCCTATAATTAAATTTGGTTTTAATCAGTTTGCTGCTTCGTTGACTAAAGCAGATATGGAGGCTCAACTAAGACGCTTGAAGAGAGTAGCAGAGGAGCAATATTATCTGTAAATTAATTAATAATTGATAATTAAATTGTTCAGATTTAAAGGCTCTTACTTTCAGCTTAAACACAGAAAAATTTCTTTTAAGAATAGGAAATTGTTAAGTGCTGAACGATAACTAGGGTGAAGATTGATAGTTAGATAGGATGAGTTAGGTGAGGGAGAATAAAAAACAATGATAATATCATCTAATACTATTTATCTAACTCATAGAACATCATCTCTTTTAAGTTATCTATTTTTTTATTCTCCCAATTTTCTCATCTCCATCTCTGTCCAAAGATTTTAATATTTATAGGTAAGGAATAAGTTTTTAAGAGTAGTATCTTAATTCCTTCAAACTATATCCTTCCTTTTTCCTTACTATTATAAATTTCTATTACTTCAGATTATCCGCAGAAGATTTTTTGTATCTGTGGTTGTTCTCTGACAAAATCTAGTCCTCTTTTGGCAAATTCTATAGCCTGTACAAAAAATGTTTCAATACCTTTAGCATCAATCACAATTGTATCTGTCCATTTAAACTTTTGTACCAATTCTAAAAATGATATTTCTCCATCACCAATAACATTATTAATTGTGTTAATAATATCATTAGTTATTGTAGCTACATTGCTATTTGGAGCAAAATAGCGACTAAATTCCTCAATAGCAAGTTCACCATAACGTGATTCTAATAATTTATTTACAAAATCAGGTTTAACCTCTAATTTATAACTTAAAATTTCCTGAACTTTATCAATATTGTCTTGACTAGCATTCGCTGTTAAAAATAGTGACTTTAATTGTTCAGACTGTTCTCCTGTATTGGCAAATTTCACTAAATCAGAAATAGCTATAGGTATGTTAATTGATTCATAAGTAATTTTAATTTCATCTATCGCATCTGCTGGTTGAGAAGTAAAGATTAAAAAACTAGAAATAATTGTTAAAATTCCTGCCAAATAAATATAGAAAAACTTTGATAATCTTTTATTTAAACCAGCCAATTGAAATATTTTTTTGACCGATTCTCCTAAATTTAAAATACTTTTCATTCTGCTATTCCTCACAATTTAATGACTACATTTGTTCAATGTTTTTTTGCTCTTATGTCATAAGCATTCAGCAGTCAGCCATCAGCTATCAGCTATTTATTTTAGTTTGAAAGAAAACCTTTATTAATGAGGTAAATTGAATTTTACTATAAAAGCCGACTTTTAAAGGCTATATTCATTTAAAACCCCTCCTTAAGATTTAGATATTATTGCTGTTTGCGCAGCATTCCGCAGGAAATGCTTACCTGATGTTTAAGGTCTGAAATATCTGATATTAGGTTCCCCACTTTTTCAGTTATCAGTTAGCCTCCTATGATCCTAACTGCGCAATTCAGTTATCATTACCGACTGCTGAAACCAGAGTCTTAAAATACTAAAGTTGATTTTTTTGGTTATATTCTAGGGGAGAAAATAATCACCTAAAATGATTGTCAATTAAAATTTGGTTGCTCAGATAATCTTAACCTTTTATTTGTTAATTTGGACTTTTTACTTCCGTTTCAGTTATAGATTTTGACTCATTTTAGCCAGTAATTGTCTAATTATCTGTGCATCATCAGCTTGAGGAAGATTAACTAAATAACTTTCTAAATCTTGACGAGCTTCTGCCCAAAGATTTAGCTGATAATATAATACACCTCGGTCTCGCTTTTCTATAACTGCATTAGGAAATAATAGTAAAATTCTATCGATAACTGCAATAGCTTTTAACCCCTCATTTCGATTCAGATAAATTGCTTTAAGATTTGTCAACATTCGTGCTAGAAACTGCTTATTACTTACAGTTGTCAAAAAGTGAGGTTGTAGTTCTACTGGTTGGCCATAAATTTTGGTCAATCTTTCTTGACAATCTTGAGGAAACAGAATTTCACCTTGGTTAAAAGCATCTACATATATACCAGCTTCTTCAAAATCAGGTCGAATTAGAAAATGTCCTGGCATTCCAATACCCACCATAGGAAAATTAATTCTTTTAGCAATTTCGAGATAAACTAAGGATAAAGTAATAGGAATTCCAGTACGTCTTTCAATTACCTGATTTAGAAAACTATTCCTTGGGTCATAATAATCAATTCTATTTCCAGTAAAACTTAAATCATTATAAATATAGTTGTTAATACTCTTAATTATTCGTAAAGGATAGAGAGCTTCTGGTAATGTTTCTTGGAGTTCATTTGCCATTGTATCAAGAGCATTTAGATATTCATCGGGGTCAAATTTTCTATCATCTTCCAAAGCTAAATAAAGAGCAGCTTTAGCTAAATCTATTTTTTCATCAGATTGATTAATTTCTGAATAAAATAACTGTCGATATTTGGAATCATTCATATTAGTACCTAATTATAATTAAAAAATGTAGGAAAAATTATGAGATTTGGTATCAGAAGTCAAGAATTAGAATAGTTTTGCATTTTCTCGTTACTATAAGCACTTATTCTTCTAAAAAAACACTTTGAGTAGCAGTTTTTTATGTTCTATAGAACAATAAATTGAATAATAATTTTGATTAAGATTAATATATAGTAATCCCAAATAGGTTGTAACAATTTTTATAACAGTTAATATTAAAGGTGTTTTTTTAAGATTCTAACTTATGACTCCTGAGTCCTAACTACTACCCATAATTTTATCACTACATCTATAGGACTACCTAATTATGAAATCTTTTCTTGATATTAACTTACCTGAAGCATTATAACCTTACCATGAAGCGATCGGTAATACCATTAAATCTTATTTAAAAATTGATATTAAACCTAATTCGACCCAATGGTGGCAAAGTAAATTTGGAGGACTTCCCTATTTACCTCGAAGAGTTGATTATCCAACTAACCAAAATGGTAAATATTTAAAATTATTAGCACAATTGAACTTTTCAGAAATGCCTCGGTTAGAGAATTTTCCCACTCAATGAATTTTACAATTTTATATAGATGGTAATCATGATATTTATGGTTTAGATTATGATGATCAAACTAATCAAGATGGCTTCAAAATTATATATTTTGAGAAAATTATCGAAAACGTTAATAATTTAGTAACAGATTTTGATTTTTTAGAAGAAGAGGAGGAAACTACTATATACAGTCCTATACTGGGTAAGTTTCACTTAAATTTTACCCATTATTATGCACCTATAAATATAAATGATGCAGCTTTTGATCAGAATTTTTATAATTTTAATGATGATGGTTTACTAGAAATTTACGACAAATGGTATGGTCAGTATTTTTGGATTGATGGAAATGAGCATCAGGTAGGAGGTTATCCTAATTTTATTCAAGAAGATCCTCGTTTCAATCCTGAATATGAAGATTATATTTTATTATTGCAAATTGATTCAGATTATAAACCCCATTATAAAACAAATGATATCTGTTGGGGAGATGCAGGAATGGGTAATTTTTTTATTAAACTGTCTCAATTAAAAGCTGTAGATTTTTCTCAAGTTCTTTATAATTGGGATTGTCATTAACAAGGAAGAAGGAAGAAGGAAGAAGGAAGAAAGAAGAAGTAAGAAAGAAGAAGTAAGAGGGAAGAAAAAGGAATAAATAAAGTAGATGAATCTATAGATAGTCAAGAATTTTTTGTGGGAGTTCTGTAAGTTGCAACTTCTTGGTTTAGGTTAGAAAATAAAACCTCTAGGCAAAAATCTGACAAATTTATAATTTATTCTGCGTTATTGTGGTGGTTTGGGAAATAAAACCTCTAGGCAAAAATCTGACAGATTTATAATTTATAACGCCATATTCAATCGACCAAGAGAAATAATTTTTTTCCTTTTAGTCAATCCTCTCCTCTGCTTTTTAGGTAAGAAGGGAGAAGGAAAAAGTAACAGAGAAAAAGTAAGAGGGAACAAGAAGAAATAAATAAAGTAGATGAATCTATAGATAGTCAAGAATTTTAGGAAAAAATCTGACAAATTTATAATTTATAACGCCATATCCAATCGACCAAGAGAAATAAATTTTTTCCTTTTAGTCAATCCTCTCTTTTTTAGGAAAAGGTAATTATCCATTATCCATTAATGAATACTTTTAGGGAAAAGAAAAGAAGGAATAAGGTGCAAGTTTCAGTTTTTTTATTTACTTTTTTATTTGTCACAACCTATTTAGGATTGCTATAGTTTTGGGAAATTTACTCATTCTAAATGTTGTAAGTTTAATTTTGCCTACATACTCTGTTAAATTTATAATCTAGATAATTGATAAAAATGTATTTTTTTTTGCTCCTTGCTGTCTGCTTATTTTGTAGAACTAATAAATAGAGATATCGCCTAATTTAGTATAACTTTGATTTGTCATTGTCCCAACTGATAACTGAATTGCGCAGTTACGACCATAGGAGGCTAACTGTTTAGCTAGCGCACAACTCCGTTTTGCTGGCGCAAAGCTTTCCTAACGGAATGCTCCGCAAACGCTTTTCATGTCGCGAAGCGTTAAAGGAGTTGTGCGCTAGCTAAACGGCTGTCGCCGACATGAAAAACGCTGCGCGACATGTTTGCGGAGCATTCCCTATACGAAAAAACGCAGTTACGACCATAGGAGGCTAACTGATAACTGTTCAAATTCCATGACTTTTTCCAATTACCCAATGTCGTCTAAAGAAACGAGCTAAAGCTGATTCTTCTAAAGGTAAATAAATTGGTCTGCCATGAGGACAAGTACGAGGGTTTCTAGTAAGTTGCCATCTATTTAATAAACGTTGCATTTCTGGCAAACTTAAAGGAGTTCCATTTCTAATAGCACTTCGACAAGAAGTAGCTACTTTAGCAGATTCTAAATCTCCTCCTTTACTAAGTTCAATTAAAGCATCAGCACAGTCATTTCTTTTAGCTAACATTGCCGGAGCAGTACGAGCTGCCCAAAGTAAATCTCCGAAGGTTTCTACTTCTATATTTAAGCGTTGAAGTTGTTCTATTTGAGCTGAAGATAAATTATGCAAAATAATCGGAGTTTCCAAAGAAATTATTTGCCAATAATCGCATAATTTTTCATATAAAATTCTTTCATGGGCAATATGTTGTTCTATCAACCAAATTCCACTCGGATGTTCAGCTACTATATAAGTATTGTGTAATTGAGCTATCGCTTTTAATTCTATTAATCCTAATTCTCGATCTTTTTCTTCAGTATTATCTGGAGAAACTTCTATAGCTCGACGAGTTTGATAATTCCCTGTATTTTCTGAGACTTTTAAGATTTTTTCCACTCTTTCTGATAAAGGAAATTCTGGCATAATATCCGCACTAAATTGTAATGACTTACCAATTGCTAGATTGATTTGTTGTTGCCAAAATTTCAAATTATCTAGATAAATTTCTGTTTTTGCCGGATGACGATTCCAATTAATTTGATAGGGAAAAATTTGTAAATGAACAAAACAAACAGGATAGCGATCGCGAGGGCAAGTTCGAGCTAAAGAACTAATAATTGTTTGTTCTAATTCTGGGACTTTTACCACCCTCCCATTAATAGCAACCTTAACCCAATCAGGTCGTCTACGATGACATCTATCTGGCAAACCTAAGACTAATTCTAATGATTGTCTATCCAAAAATTGAGAATCTTGATATTGGGAAAAATTAAATTTTTTGATATTTAATTCTTCTGCTTCTTCCTCATCAATTTCTTGTTGAATATACTGTAAATCGCTCAATCTTACCGTCGATAAAATTTGAGGTAAAATTTGTTTTGCCGTAGCACCCGGACTAATTTGTATCCATAATTTACTACCCTGCCAAACTTGCCAAGTCACATCAGGATAACAAAGAGATATTTGCTGAATAATTAATTGTATACCTCGCATTTGTTGCGCCGGAGAAGGCATTCCGTGACGACGTACAGGCCATTTTCCAAAAAGATTAGAAACCTTAACAATATTACCAGGAGCAATAGCAACTCTTTCAGCTTCAACAGCTTTTCCTTCCTCATTATAAACAACTCGCCAACCTTCATTTTCATTCTCTGAAATAGGTGACTTAGGACGACTTAATATTTCCAAATTTGAGAGATTAGCTAAACTATGAAGTGCCTCTCCACGAAATCCTAAACTGGTAATTTTTGTCAGGTCTTGAAGATTAGTAATTTTGCTCGTACTATGAGGATTAGCAGCTTGTTTTAAATTAGCTAAATTCATACCCATTCCATTGTCAGAAATTTGTACTCGCCACTGTTCATAAATAATAGAAATTATGATGCGAGTTGCACCAGCATCCAGAGAATTTTCTACTAATTCTCGTACTACTGCTGCTAAAGAATCAATTACTTCTCCGGCGGCAATTAAGTTAACAACTTCTTTTGGTAAGGTTTGAATTTTAGATTGCATTTATATCAAGGTATTCAATAATTTATAATTGATAATGAATAATTGATAATTACCTCTACCTAAAAGGAAGAGGATTGAATAAAAGGAAAATTTTTTCTTGTTTCTCCACAGCGAGTGAGAGGCTTTAAACCTTAATTATTAGGTAACAAAAGGCTTATAAGTATGTGGAACATAAAATTAAACTTCAAGCTCAATCTCTGGAAAAAAAACTTATTCCTGCTTTACTTGAAACAGAAGTGGCCTAATCTGAAAAATTGTCTAATTTTGCTAAGGATTATTCCTCTTTATATACTTAGAATTTTATCATTTAGATCAAGTCTCGTTAATTAGCTATAATAAAAATTATATAGCTGTTGAAGCCAGAATATTTTTTAATTTACCTTAGTTGTTTGCTTCCTACTTTCTATTACCTAAATTTTTTATGATAAATAAACTCGAACAAAAGCAAAATTTATATTTACACATAGATGGGGATATACCTGAAGATTTAAAAAAAGGTACTTTAATTTCACTACAGAGAAGTACACCAATGAAAATTTATAATTTAGGGTTTCAACCAGCAAAATCAATACCAGAAATACCCCGCTGGTTTCTGCAAAAATATGCCTCTTTACCTTTCAAAATTTTAGAACCTTTTGCTGGAGCTGGTACAACAATAGCAGATGATTTGATGCTTGTCTTTGGATTAAATCAAGAAATTAAAGCTAGAAATAAACAATATTGGGGAAGAGAATTAGGAATGTGTTGGGAACGAATAGTCAAAGAAATTTGTAGGCAAACTTGTGATAATTTTAATGAAGCTATCAGAGATGGTAATGATGAATTATGTGACTTTGTAGTTGGGGTAGATGCAATTGATACAAAATATAGAATTGGTTCAGGAGATTGAGGAACTATCAAGAAATTCAGGCAGTATGCAGTTAGACTAAATACTCTAGGATATAATCCTGTTTTGCTAATACTAAGAAATGATAATTTGCCTCAAGCTATCAAGACTTGCTCTATGGCAGGTTGGCAAGTAATGTCAGGAAATAACACCTTTAATTATATAAATCAAACTACAGGATTTGATTTGAAATCATGGTTACAAAATAGAAGCAATTTATATACTATTGAGTAATTAATGTTAAAAATTTCTATCAATATCCCAAGATTTCATCAACAGTAAAAGTTACATTAGGCAAAGCTTGAATTGTCACAGTTTCACCCCTTTGAAAAGTCTGCACAATCTCATAACCATTGGCAATAGGTTGTCGGTAAACTTCCAGACATTCTTCAGTCAAATTCACCAACCAAACCTCAACAATATTATTCTCAGCATATAAAGAAATTTTTACTTCTCGATCATATTTAATTGTTGTATCGGACACTTCTATGAGAAGAAATACATCTTCCGGTTGAGGTTGTTGAGTCTCATAAAAATCTGGTCGTCGTTGCAGCAAACTTACATCTGGTTGTGGTTCAGAAGTATTATTCAATCTTACAGGATCTTGAATTCCTACAGTAACAGTTTTTGCTAAACGCAAAATGAAAAGTTCGGCAAGAGGTTTCACACAAGCTGAGTGACGAATACCCATAGGGGACATATTTATAATTTCTCCTCTGATTAGTTCTACTCGTTCATTTTCAGTAAATACTCCTGCCTCCAGCATTTTATAATACTCGTCTACAGTAAATAGTCGTCGCAATAATTCTACAGACATTATCAACTCCTTGAGAATAATTAATTATATGAATTTATTGTACAAAAATTATCAACTCCTTGTGTACTATCCAAGCATTAAACAACAACTTATACTAATTCAAACAGAAGTGAAAACTGCTATAATTTTCAAAACCTGTACTTACAGTAACAGGACTTACACAGAGCTACTACATATAAAGTTCAAAAACTATATCGTTATAGTTTTTGAACTTTATATATACGGTCTTTGCGTAAGTCCTAAGTAATAAAAAAAATATCAATATTGTTGATTTATTTTAAATATTAATAAGAAAACTTACAATTTGGTTCCGTTACTACTAATAATCCATTAAAATATCTGAATTTAGAATTAGTCTTTAAAATAAAATAAACGAGCAATGATTTCAAACTCGTCCAACTCCGAACAATCTCAGCCAGAAGGAAAACCTCCGCATCAACTAGAAGAGGAAGAAATACTACGCGATATTATGTTGAGAGGTCGGGAGTTTACCCTAGCTGATGTTATTGGTCAAGAAGGTGGTGCTTTGATGAAAGGGGAATCTCCAGTTCCCAAGCTGGTGCAGGTCAAGACTGAAATCAATACTTTGATTAACCAGAATTTGCAGGATGTCTCAGGAATTTTACAAGCAGTTTTATATAGGTGGGTTGAGGAAGATACAGCCCGAATTAGTAAACATTTAGATGCACCATTGCAAGCTTTATTGGGATTATTGAAATCCATTTTAGATAATCCCCCAATCCTTTATGAGTTAGTACGTCAAGTCGATATGCTGTGGGGAGAAATCAATAATGAGCGACCTTATTTTCAGCGTCCGGGGCAGCCACCTCATCCCGATGATGAATATACCCATGAATCAGTTTATCAACAGCTTGTTGAACTTACCTTTTGCCTCAATTCTAAGCCTGAGCAAGATTGACTTTACCTAATTATTAATTATTAATTATTAATTATTAAATAATTATGGTTTAAAGCCTCCCCTTTTAAAGGGAAAAAAAGAAATCATATTTCCTGATCTTCAATTCCCGCATTTGTTTTAACCAGAGGTAATTATCCATTATCAATTATCAATTAATGAAAGGTGTGTCTTTTGACCATTCACTAAAGATGGTGCTTTGCTTTCTGGTGCATTAGGGCGGGTTTATATAAATCTTAGAGTAAGCATGAAAATTCTAGTTAAAACCCGCCCCTACCCTTTGCACCATTTTAGCTGTGTCGGTCCAGTAGGGTGCGTTAGGTAACGTAACGCACCTTAACTGACGATTGCTCTTACCATAACTAGAAATAAAGTTAGTATTAATTTTAACTATCAAACTTTATCCTACTACTTCAGTTGCTAATACTAACTCAGAGTTTTCTATTGGAGGTGCAATTCGTTATAATTGCTAGGATAGACCACAAATTCCTAGAGCGATCGCTAAACCTTACTTAAAACTAACGCAGCATTTTGTCCCCCAAACCCAAAACTCAAACATAAAACATTTTCCACCTGAGACTCACGACCATACCTAACCAAATCTAAATCAAATTCTGCATCATTGAATCCCACACAGGGAGGTAAAACCTGATTTTCTATCGCCATTAAACAAAATGCTACCCCCAACGCTCCAGATGCTCCCAATGTATGACCAGTCGCTCCCTTTGTCGAACTAACTGCTACTCTCTGAGGAAAAATGTGCTGAATTAAATTAGCTTCGTGGCGATCGTTTAATTGAGTTGCCGTTCCATGAGCATGAACATAATCAATATCTTCAGCAGCTAAACCACTTCTTTTTAAACATTGAGCGATCGCTGACAATGCACTTTTGCCACTCAAATCTGGTGCACTACCATAACTTGCATCATTTGTCAAACCACAACCCCGAATTTGACCATAAATTTTAGCCGATCTTTGCCGTGCAAACTCAGCCGACTCCAATACCAAAATAGCTGCTCCTTCCCCCAAAACCAATCCTTCCCGACTGCGGTCAAAAGGATAAGCACCTGTTTGAGCCAAAGCCCCCATTTTTCTAAATCCTGCTATAGTAAGAGGTGTAATAGGAGATTCCACAGCACCCGCAATAACCTGTTGACATTGACCAGTTTCAATTAACTCTACAGCACGAGCGATCGCCCATATCCCCGTTGCACAAGCAGCCATTGGAGCTAGCACAGGGCCAGTTGTACCTATCTGACTCGCGGTGAAAATAGCAGGTTGATGAGGCAACAGATTAATAAACGAGCCATCATCTTGTTCCAGATTATCTTGCTGAGAATCTTGAATAAGTTGCTTTTTTGCCAACTTTTCTAGCATTCCTTGATAGCCACGACTAGAACCTATAACCACACCACATTCAGGTAGTGGAAGTGTCAAACCAGAAGATTTGACAGCAGTTTCCACAACTTGCTTAGTTAAGCTAGTTAAATCAACAGGTTGAGAATTAATCAAAGCCAAGGGAAGGGGAGGTAATTCTGCAAAAGGTTGATTTAACCCAACAGCAGACTTACCCTCAAGTAGTTTTTGCCAACTTTGATTGAGGTTTCCTAAAGCAGAAGTGATACCTATACCTGTAACTACAACTTTCACAGTTAAGTTATACCAAAAATTACTGTAGCACCTTTCATGTTGCGCAGCAAAAAGTTTTGAGTCTATAAAATCTTACTTTTGACTTTTAACTTTTAACTTCCTGTGGGTATGGTTAAATTTTCCAAACCCTCAACCACTTTAGCAGACTCAATGCGATCGCCACCTTCAATTTTATCAACAACTTCTTTCATCCCTTGTGTTACATACCCAAATACTGCATAGTTACCATTTAGGAAAGGAAGGTCAGTTAAAGCAAAATAAAATTGGGATGAAGCAGAGTCAGGAGGCTGAGAGCGTGCCATTGCCACAGCACCTCTTGTATGAGATAAAATAGGTTGCTGTTGAATACGAGCGCTTTCAAAAGTTTGGCTGTAAATTGGTTCAGTAGCTTTTTGAGGTTTAATTTCTAGAGGAATATAACGTTCCCTACCAGTTTTTGGATCGATAAAACCTCCTGTACCTAACCTACTCTCTGGAAAATTGATATCTTTACTTTGAGGATCGCCTCCTTGAACCACAAAAGGTTGAGGTTCACGCACTACCCGGTGAAAAGCCAAACCATCATAAACCCCTTTTTGAACTAGATCCACAAAATTACCTGCTGTAAGAGGTGCATTCATGCCATCTACTTCTATTGTTACAGGAGAACTATTAATAGTCATTACGACCGTTGCTTTACCATTGAGTCTAGGTAAGTCACTATAGTTAGCAGCTAATTGTGTTTGACTTGATGGAATTGGGGTAGAAACATCCGTATTAGAAACCGAGTTGGCAGTACATCCTGTAATTAAAAAAGTTGCAACTATAATTAGTGACAACAACCATTGGCTGATTTTTATTTGCATTTTCACTAAAAATTCAATCTTGGTTTTTTGAATCTAAAATCTGAATATATAGCAATCCTAAATAGTTTGTAACATTTTATCGTAGGGGTTTGGTCTCCAAACCAGAGCAAAAATTGGATTTATAAACCAAACCCCTACAGTTTTTTTTTTCACGAATCATTTAGGATTGCTATAGCAATTAGGACATTCTTACGCCTCTCAAATTTAGTTCGTGCTACGAATTTAACTTCTGACTTCTTTTATATAAGCCCTAACCGTATCTCCAGAAAATAGGTCCTGGTGGAGAAGTAATTGATAAAAAATGGGTAATAATTGATTTGATGATTGGATGAGTGGGAGATATCTAATACACCCCATCTCCCCACCATCTCTCCAGACTCCCGTACAGACGTTGCATAACAAAAATGCGTTTCATGTCGCATAGCGAAACGTCCCTACCCCTACTCCCCTACTCTCAATCTATAATTTTAAATAGATCCTTTCAGGGGTTCTATAACCCTTCCAAAGGAACTTGGAGAAACTTTGCGAGTTGAGCAGCCTCATTTTCCAATTGAGACAAGGCCAATGGCTGACCTACACGGGTAAGAGGTATTTGCCTACTATCTTTGAGGCGGAGATATATAGCTCTACGAGGATTGAGACCTTCTTTAATATCTACTTTAATCGATTGGACATTTTCCGTAGTACAATTAAATTCTACTTTACGGTTTTTACCAGGAAATCCCCAGCGAAAAATCATAATCTGGCCCTTGTCTTGGTTAAATTCATTGTAGCCACCGCCAATGTCCCAAAAAATAGTTAACCACAAAAAAATGCCATAGAGTGTACCAATAAGGCCATAAAATCCCATAGCTATTCCTTGGGGTAAGAAGTTAAGTTGGCTAGGGTCGGCAACAAGTAATAGGTTAACTTTCAGATAGCTAGAGATCCCAGATAAGAGGAAACCAATACCTCCCATACTGACAATTATGGCCCAGAAGTAATTACTTAGACGACGAGACCCAATAATTTCTTGATGCAGTAGGCCATTGCCTATTGAAGCTTGAGTAGTCATAAATCCTCTATGTTATTAACAGCCTTCGGCTGGAAGTCAGGAGTCAGGAGTCAGGAGTCAGTAGAATTTTTTGGGTGCTATAGATACGGGGAGCTAGCTCCTGGCACCGAAGCCTTATAGGGTATAAATCCCCACCGTCACCCATGGTGTCCAGAATTGGTTGGGGTTTGGAATCCCCACGAACATCTATTCTGTCTCCAGAATTTCTGTCTCCTTACTCCTTCTTCAATTCTAAATTTTAAAATTTTTTCGACTCATATACTCATATACTCATATACTCATATACTCATATAATGAGTGTCTAAAATCTAAAGTAAAGTTCAAACAAATTTAAGGTACTAGGGATAGACGATAATTGCAAAATTTATTAAATATATATATACTTATGTTAACTTGCTTAATAAAACCATTTTTTTCATCAAAGCAAGAGAATTGACTGAGTTGACATTACGTCATCAAGCTTTATTATGCGATAGTTATTCAAAGTAATGAAGCTGATAGATTTTTTCCATCTGCTAGGTACTTATTCTAGTTGGGGTCATGTAATGGATATGCTATTAAGTATCATCACCTTTGATAGCCCAGAATGTGATATATCTATAAACAGCGTATGAGATACAAGTCAAGTATCAATTTGAGATATGCGGTGGGCTTGACCGTGAATGTCTGTGGAGGTCGTGCTGCTGACAGTGGCCGTAGAAGCAGAAAGTAAAGATTAAAATGTCACTAATTGGGACGTTTTATATCAGTTTTATGAAGCAGGATATAAAATTTAGTGTCAGGAACTCTAAAGCTAAAAGCTAGGGGCGGATGACTTCCTATCCTAGGATTTACGGTCAACAGAAGACCCAGAGTTTGAGACATTTTATACCAAAAACATTTTGCTGAACAAGGCTATCCATTAGAGCTTGGATGGCTCCTAAAAATCAGCCACATCAAAAACTTTATATTCCCTGAGGAGGTTCTACTAAGTGGTAACGACACTCTCTGATTCTATGATGGGAGGCCGTGATATAGAATCCACCGGTTTTGCCTGGTGGTCTGGAAACGCCCGTCTAATTAATCTATCCGGTAAACTGCTGGGCGCTCACGTTGCTCACGCAGGTCTAATTGTATTCTGGGCTGGAGCAATGACTTTGTTTGAAGTTGCTCACTATGTACCAGAAAAGCCAATGTATGAGCAAGGCTTAATTCTAATGCCCCACGTCGCTACTATAGGCTGGGGTGTGGGTCCTGGTGGTGAAGTAACTGACATTTTTCCATTCTTTGTAGTAGGTGTTTTACACTTAATTTCATCTGCTGTTCTTGGTTTAGGCGGTATTTATCACGCTGTCCGTGGTCCAGACACTCTCGAAGAATACTCTTCTTTCTTCGGATATGACTGGAAAGATAAGAACCAGATGACTAACATCATTGGCTACCACTTAATCCTATTAGGTTGTGGTGCATTATTGTTAGTTTTCAAAGCCATGTTCTTTGGTGGTGTATATGATACATGGGCACCAGGTGGCGGTGATGTACGGGTAATTACTAACCCTACTCTTAATCCTGCTGTTATCTTCGGTTATCTGACAAAAGCACCTTTTGGTGGTGAAGGCTGGATCATCGGTGTTAACAACATGGAAGATATTATTGGTGGTCATATCTGGATCGGCCTAATTTGTATCTTTGGTGGTATTTGGCATATTTTGACTAAGCCTTTTGGTTGGGCACGTCGTGCTTTCATCTGGTCTGGAGAAGCTTATCTTTCCTACAGTTTGGGCGCTCTGTCTTTGATGGGTTTAATTGCTTCCGTTTATGTGTGGTTTAACAACACTGCTTATCCTAGCGAATTTTACGGCCCAACTAACGCTGAAGCTTCTCAGGCTCAGTCTTTTGTATTCTTAGTTCGTGACCAAAAATTAGGTGCTAATATTGGTTCTGCTCAAGGTCCTACTGGTCTTGGTAAGTACCTGATGCGCTCTCCTACTGGTGAAATCATCTTCGGTGGTGAAACAATGCGTTTCTGGGACTTCCGTGGTCCTTGGTTAGAGCCTCTTCGTGGTCCTAACGGTCTAGACTTGAACAAACTTAAGAATGATATTCAGCCTTGGCAAGTTCGTCGTGCTGCTGAGTACATGACTCATGCTCCTAATGGTTCCATCAACTCTGTAGGTGGTATCATTACTGATATTAACGGCTTCAACTATGTTAACCCTCGTGCTTGGTTAGCTGCTGCTCACTTTATTCTTGGTTTCTTCTTCTTAATTGGTCACTTATGGCACGCGGGTCGCGCTCGTGCTGCTGAGGGTGGTTTTGAGAAGGGTCTCGACCGTCAAACTGAGCCAGTGCTATCTATGCCTAACCTTGACTAATATTTAGTCACTGTATTTAGCTCGTTTATTGCTAAAATTGTTTAAAAACCTCGCCTAATTTGGGTGAGGTTTTTATTTTTTATATAGCGCTACGCGCTAGGGAATAGGGAATAGGGAATAGGGAATAGTAAACTGTCAAATGATTTTAGGATTTAGAAATGTCCTAATCTTTGCTTCGACTGCTATATAAGTTTAGAAACAGATAAATATGAAGATAGGATTACCTAATATATCTGAAAGTTTTAATCAGACTAAAGATTTTTTAGTTGAGAAAACTGATCGAGTAAAAGAGTATATTTCTGAAAAAACAGAAACAGCTAAAAATTCTGTATCTGAATTAACTAATCAATCTGTTAATAATATTAGTGAAGAGAAAAATCAAAGTATTGAAGTTATTTCTGAGACTACTAAAAGTGCTGTAAGTGGTGTTTCAGAAATAACTGCACAGACAAAAGAAGTTTTTGTTGAAAAAACTGAAAATTTGACTGAGACTGCTGCTAAGACAACTAATCAAGTAAAAGAGTATATTTCTGAAAAAACAGAAGCAGCTAAAAATTCTGTATCTGAATTAACTAATCAATCTGTTAATAATATTAGTGAAGAGAAAAATCAAAGTATTGAAGTTATTTCTGAGACTACTAAAAGTGCTGTAAGTGGTGTTTCAGAAATAACTGCACAGACAAAAGAAGTTTTTGTTGAAAAAACTGAAAATTTGACTGAGACTGCTGCTAAGACAACTAATCAAGTAAAAGAGTATATTTCTGAAAGAACAGAAGCAGCTAAAAATTCTCTATCTGAATTAACTAATCAATCAATTAATAGTATTGTTGAAGCTAAAAATAAAACTGTTGAAGTTATTTCTGAAACTACTAATAGTGCTGTAAAAGGAACAGAAGCAGCTAAAAATTCTTTGTCTGAATTAACTAATCAATCAATCAATAGTGTTGTTGAAGCTAAAAATAAAACTGTTGAAGTTATTTCTGAGACTACTAATAGTGCTGTAAGTGGTATTTCAGAAATAACTGCACAGACAAAAGAAGTTTTTGTTGAAACAACTGAAAATTTGACTGATACTGCTGCTAATACAACTAGCAAAGCTGTGGAAAGTGTAACTGAAATTGCTGACAATATGATGCAAATAAGGGAAAGCTTGAGTTATCAAATTACTGAAGTTATTCAAAATTATATTTCCCCTGCTATTACAGAATGGATTAACTCTCATCCTTTAATGGTTTGGTTATTAAACCATCCTTTAATTACATTAGTAGCTGGTTTATTCTTAATATTGATATTGTTAGGATTTTTGCAAGTAGTTAGTAATTTAGGAAAATCATTATTTTTGTTTATCTTAACTAGCCCATTCAAAGTTTTCAAGAGTATTTGGAGCTTGAGTAATAAATCTACTTCTGTAGAGGCAAAATTTACGAATAAAAAATTTTCTAAGGCAACTGATTTAGGTAAAAATTTAACATTAATGGATTCTTCTAATAAAATTTTAAATAATCGCCAGAGACTAATGCAGATTTTGACTAGGCTAGAAGAAATTAAAACTGAGCAAAATCAACTTTTAGAAGAAGCTTCAAAAATTATTAAATCTCAATCAAAATTTAAGTAAGGTTTATACTAATTTAATTTAGTTGTAGTTTATCAAAGTGAGAGTAGTAATTTCTGTTATAATTGATTCCTCACAATTTTTTTTGACTGTATATAAAGAAAAAGTTGATTTTATTCAGTAGTAAATTATTGCTAGATAAAATTATATTGACGTTAAATTATTAAGACTATATATGGTCAGTCAAAAAACAATTGATATTGTTAAATCTACAGCTCCTATTCTGAAAAAAGAAGGAAAGCAAATTACTACTCGGATGTATGAAATAATGTTTGAAAAACATCCTGAAGTTAAGTCACAATTTAATATGTCAGCTCAAGCTGATGGCTCTCAACCAGCTAAATTAGCAACTGCAGTTTATGCTTATGCTACTCATATTGATGATTTGCCTGCTTTAAAATCAGCGGTTGAAAAAATTGCTCACCGTCATGTACAAACTCATGTACAACCGGAACAATATCCAATAGTTGGAGAATGTATGTTGGAGGCGATGAAGGATGTTTTGGGAGAGAATGCAACCCCAGAAGTTATAGATGCTTGGACAGAAGCTTATCAGGTATTGGCGGAGGTTTTTATTCACCGAGAGCATGAAATATATGAGGAAGAAAGTGTTTCTTAACTGAATTTTTGTGAGTAAAAAAAAGGGAGGAAATATTAGACATCTCCAGAAAATAAATTGATCTTTATTGAGTATAAGCTAGAGTTGTAAAAATCACTCACAAAATCATTTTTCGTCTCTTTTAGGTAAAAATCTGTTCCCTGTTCCCAGTTAAGTGTTCCCTACTTTTACAAGAAATATATATCTTTTTCGGAGAAGTCTATTGAGTTTAATAATTGCGGGGGAGCGTAGTGGTGTTGGCAAAACAACTGTAACGTTGGCGTTACTAGCTTATTTAAAACGGCAACATCTCAAGGTACAATCATTTAAGGTGGGACCTGATTACATTGATCCGATGTTTCATCAGTATGTAACGGGTAAACCTTGTCGAAATTTAGACCCGGTGCTGACTTCTGAAGTTTATGTGCAACAATGCTTTGGGCGTAATATTCAGGATGTTGATTATGCTTTGGTGGAAGGGGTGATGGGTTTGTTTGATGGGGTGAGGTTTTGCGATCGCCCCTTAGAAATAGGGGAAGAAGATGATTTTAATCCCCCCTTAACCCCCTTTGTAAGGGGGGATGAAGATGATGCTCCCTTAAAAAGGGGGGAGGAAGATGATTTTAACCCCCTCTCCTTAGAAAGGGGAGGAGGCGATAAGTGCTTTCCTGATTTTGCTTCTACTGCTCATATTTCCCGGTTGCTGAATTTGCCTGTTTTGTTGGTGCTTGACTGTAGTCGGTTGTCTGCTTCTGTGGCAGCGATCGCTCATGGTTTTGTTTCTCTCGATCCTACTATTAATTTTGCTGGTTTGATACTTAACCGAGTGGGAAGCGATCGCCACTTACAACTATTGCAAAATTCTTTAAAGTGTATAAATTTACCTATACTTGGGATTTTGAGACGGCATCAAAATATTAGTATTCCTGACCGACATTTGGGTTTAGTTCCCACTGATGAAATGCCGAATTTAGATATTTTAATTAATGATTTGGTTGATTTGGCAGAAAGTTGTTTTGATTGGGAAAAATTACTGCCTATTTTAAAAGTTGAGAATGAGATTTATCAGCACCTTTTATCTACTAAGATTTGCTCTGATAAGAAAATACATTTACCGAGGTTAATTACAAATAATTTTGAGAAAAAAAAGTCAGAAATTTTAATAGGAGTGGCTCGCGATCGGGCATTTAATTTTTATTATCAAGATAACCTAGATATTCTGGAAGAGTTGGGAGCAAAAATAGTATTTTGGAGTCCGCTAAAAGATGAAAGTTTACCAGAAGGAATACAAGGTTTATATTTTGGTGGCGGATTTCCAGAAGTTTTTGCTCAACAGTTAAATGAAAATTTTCTTGTTAGAAAGACAGTTAAGAAAGCAATTATTTCGGGAATGCCAACTTATGCTGAATGTGGTGGGTTGATGTATTTATCTGAAGCAATTATTGACTTTAATAGTAAGTCTTGGGAGATGGTAGGAATTTTGCCGACTAAGGCAATAATGGGGAAAAGTTTAAAGTTAGGATATCGGCAAGCAATTACTAATATAGATACTCCCTTGTTAGCAGCAAATACACAAGTTTATGGGCACGAGTTTCATCGTTCAGAATTAACTGAAGTACCCCCAATACCTTTATATAAAATGTGGCGAGTTGATGAGAAAAAAAATCACAGTCAGGCAACTGTTGAAGGCTGGAATTTTTATCAAATTCATGCTTCTTATCTGCATCTGCATTGGGGAAATAGGGTAGAGATTCCGAGGCGGTTTATTGAGCAGGGGAGTGTAGGGACGTTGCATGCAACGTCCGTAGGGGAGAAGTCAAAATAAGAATAATTAACACCCTACTAACTAATAATTATCAAAAAAGTCATTCCATCTGTGTTAATTACTTAATAATTGAAGTTTCACCCAAGTATAG
This sequence comes from Dapis hubbardiae BLCC-M172, assembly GCF_050016015.1. Taxonomy (NCBI): domain Bacteria; kingdom Bacillati; phylum Cyanobacteriota; class Cyanophyceae; order Oscillatoriales; family Microcoleaceae; genus Dapis; species Dapis hubbardiae. The sequence goes on along the minus strand of NZ_JBNHEQ010000021.1, from coordinate 4,829 downwards.
TATTCTTTTTTCACGCTTGGTATAATCAGAAAGAGACTAGAGGTAAAATTTCACATATATTTAGAGGTATAAGCAAGTCTACTTTTTTTTTATTTTGCCTTCTCATCTCTGCATATTTTTGGTAAAATTGCTAAAATAAGAAATGTTCAATATCAAATGAAAAACTAAAATGACTGTATCTGTGGAATTTATTGAAGGGTTGAATGAGAAAATTACAGAAGTTAGTCTGAGAAAACGTCGTAATTCTAATACAAAAATTGTTGTATTAATGTTTGACAACCTGCAAGCTACGGAAAGTTTTCGTTCCTTCACTAATAAAATAAATAAATTATGGTTGAAAGACGAGGAAGGAAATATTGAAGTATCTCCCAGTGGGATTAAGTTTTTGTCTGCTGATGAAAGTGATTTTTCCAAGGTAGAATGTTCTTTTGAAGTTGAATCAGAGGAAAATTTTGAGAGAGTAATGCGATTTTTGCATCGTTATGCTGAGGCAAATGGTTTTGAATTTAAGTCTAATTAAGCACCTGGTCATAATTAAAATTATTTGAGTGGGAGGAGTCAGAATGGTTTTACTAAATTGACTTGTTGTAATTATTTTAAGTTGAATTTTGCCTACCTACTTAGGCCAATATAAATAGTATCTGGTGAAAAAGTTTTTGCTGAGGAGAGGCAACAGGCAAGAGTATTTTTGAGGTTTAATAGGAGTCAAATATTTCACTATAAGAGACTTAATGTGTCAGTAAATTTAACAAAGGGGATGGTAATATTAGGGTGGTAATAATACAGAAATATTACTATTACTCACCAGAAAATAGTCATAAAATCTTGACTAAAATATAGCTAGTTATCAAACAGTGAAGACTTTTACTATTAGGCATGAATCTAAATTTATTCTATGGGTTCAAACATTAATATTTTATTGAAAAATACTCTCTAATAGTTCAACTTTTGGATTATTTTTGAACTGTTAAGCTCGTAACTGGCAAAGAGAGCAATAAATACTTTTCCTCAAAAATTTGATAAATTAAAGTTTCAGACTTGCCGAAATAAATGTTATACCAAATCTCAAAAGTGTTGCTCTACTTAGGTAGCACTTGAATTATCAAGTAATTAACACAAGCCAAATAACTTTTTTGATAATTATTAGCTAGAAGTGTGTTAATTATTCTTCTGTTTACTTCTCCCCCACTCCCCCACTCCCCTACTCCCCTGCTCTGAAATAGATAAAGTTTTTGAGAAATGGTATTATTGGTGTCGGGGTAAGTTAAGGTATAAGATTTTGAGAGTAAATTGGATAAAAATTAAAATTATAAAAGGTAGAAAAAATGAGTAAATCAATAGTAGTTAAACAACTGGTTGCCCAGGAAATTACATCACATAATTTTCAACCTTTTGGGCAAGTAATTTGGGCTGGGGAAGATGGCAAAAAATATGACCAAGATGATGCTCAATTAAGTTTAGAAAATGGTACACCAAGATTCTATATTATGCAGTTGAAGAAAAGAGGTCGAAAGTTTACAAAAATTACTCGTCATGTACAATGTACTCAATGTTTAGGTTCTCTAGAAGGAAAGGAATGGTTAATGGCAGTTGCTCCACCTTGTGTAGAAGAGACACCTAAATTAGAGGATATAATTGCTTTTAAAATTCCCGGAAATTGTTTTATTAAATTAGAGGTGGGAACCTGGCACGCAGGACCTTATTTTGAGCAAGATTTTGTGGATTTTTACAACCTGGAATTAAGTGATACAAATGTTGTGGATCATTTTACTCACGACTTTGCTAAAAGTCATAATTTAGAGTTAGAAATTGTTTGACTATAGCACGGAATAATCAACAGGTAATAGTGATACAACCTTGCATCGGCAACGGACGTAAGGGAACGCGCACTGAGATAGGTAAAAGTGGGAAAAAGATTTCTTACAAGATTTATCATTAGTATATGTTCTAACTCCTCTGACTGTTGCTATATATTTCTTAAAAAGAATTAGGAAAAAGAGTTAAATAAGTTGCATTTTTTATAGAGGTTTCGATCACACTACCTGAATTGAGAACATTGATTGATGCTTTTGACAGGAGTATACTTGCTCCTGTGTTTTATGCTGCCAACAGAACTCTCAAGTTAACCAACAATAATTGTGTCGCTCACTTTTTTGATGTTCTATAGAATTAATTTGTTTAATTTGTGGGTTCAAATTCTGATGATAATTCATGTATCTTTCTGTGCTACATTATGAAGTGCGGAATGTGGGATCTAAATATTTAACCAGCTTCAGCAATTAACAATGTTCATGTGACGAAGTGCCGATACAATTAATAATTACCCTTTCTTAAAACGGATGGGATTTACTAAAAGGAAAATTTTTGATTTATCCCCTGAAAAGGGGGAGGATTTCAACCTAAAATTATTGAATAAATAATTAATTGACTATCAACTATTAATAATTAATAATTAATAGTTGATAATTAATTATTAATTAATATTCGGTAAGTGATGGGTTTCAACTCTAGTAAAAATTAATCCTACCAATTACCAACGCCCAAATTTTCAAGTTGGGCAAAAACTTTCAGACGAAATTGCTCAAGTTGTTCTTCAGTTAAAATATTTGCCATTTGTTGGCGTGATGACTGTATGATTGCCCGCATTTGAGTTTTTTGCTTTTCAGAGAGATTTAACTGCTTAATTACTTCTAGTTTTCCTTGACTTTGTGAAGTTAAAATTTTAAATTGTTCCTGTTGTTCGGGAGTGAGAATATTTTGAATTTGAGCTTTGGTTTGTGCCCTAATTTCTTCCCACTGAGTTTTTTCTTCAGGAGTCAGATTCAAAGAGTCAAGTCGTGCAACAATTCTCTGACGAAATTGCTCAAGTTGTTCTTGAGGTAAAATATTTGCTATTTGTTGGCGTAATGACTGTATGATTTGGCGCATTTCAGTTTTTTGCTCTTCAGAAAGATTTAACTGCTTAATTGCTTCTAGTTTTCCTTGACTTTGTGAAGTTAAAATTTTAAATTGTTCCTGTTGTTCGGGAGTGAGAATATTTTGAATTTGAGCTTTAGTTTGTACCCTGATTTCTTCCCACTGAGTTTTTTGTTCGGGAGTCAGATTCAAAGTTTCAGGTTGGGCAAGAACTCTCAAAGGATTAGCAAAAAGAATGATGGTAATCATGCCAAATAATAGAGCCAAAAAACGACGTTTCATTGTGTTTATTTCCTTTTGATTGAGTGTTTTGTTTACTTATGTTCTATCTTACAAGTCGCTACTCTCAAATAACCTGAGTTCAAAGTCCTAAATTTCTCTAGGACTTTAGTCCTGGAATAGACATCTCTAGAAAAGAGGAAGCAGGCAGAAATCATCAATGATTTCTGCCTGATAATTGATTTTATTTTTGATACTGGAGATGTCTAACAATCAAGACAGACTTGAGAAGGCATACTTTGATTTTTCTTACTTTTACAGCATATTTCGGTCAAATGATGTACAGAGTAAATAGTGAAAATCTTGTAGTGCCTGCATCTTGACCGCGAGGGTTTACCTCACAGGCAACGGGAAGCGTTGTAACTTTTAAATTTTGACTTTTATTCGCGGATTCGTCTTCTAATTTGTCTTTGTTGACGAACCTGCTGTAGTTGTTCTTCAGTTAAAATATTTGCCATTTGTTGACGTGATGACTGCATGATTTCCCGCATTTGAGTTTTTTGCTGTTCAGAGAGATTTAACTGCCGAATCGCTTCTCGTTTTTTTTGACCTTGTGAAGTTAAAGTTTCCCACTCTTCCTGCTGTTCAGGAGTGAGAATATTTTGAATTTCAGCTTTGGTTTGTGTCCTAATTTCTTCCCACTCAGCTTTTTGCTCCAGAGTCAGATTCAAATTTTCAGGTTGAGCAAGAACTTTCAGAGGATTAGCAAAAATAATGGTAGCAGTAACGCCAAATAATATAGCTAAAGAACAAGGTTTCATTGTATTTATTTGCAATTATTTTGTTTGATTGAGTGTTTACTTATGTTCTATCCTACAAGTCGCTGCTCTCAAATAACCTGGGTTCAAAGTCCTAGAGAAATTTAGGACTTTAGTCCTACAGACCCCATCTATAGAACCCATTTGGGATCTATTTAAAATATAGTAGGGGAGTAGGGGAGTAGGGGAGTGGGGGAGATGGTGAAGCAAGGGGGCATTTTTCTACTCTCGATTTCCTGAATTATGACTCCTGAGGACTGACTCAAGAGCCAAAAACCCTCACCTTTGCAAAGATACTGTTAGGGCTTCTATATCTAGTTAAACGATTTGGAAACTATCAGATGTCAATGCACCTTCATGTCTGATTCTAAGTGTATCATCACCTAAGTTAAGAGTAGATAAAAAGCGATTATCCATACCATCTATAAATGGTAATGCAACGGTAGATATCTGAGCAAAGGCTTGTTCTGCGGTAACACCAAAATCTGCTGATAACTGTAGGGTATCCTCCCCAACAACAAAGTCTGTAACTAAGTCAACTTCACTCCCGGTGTTGAAGACAAAAGTATCTTCTCCATCACCACCACGAAGTCGGTCTCTTCCCGATCCACCTGTTAAGATATCATTATTATCACCACCAAAGATTCTATCGTTTCCTGCATCTCCAGTTAATATATCGTTTCCTGCATTACCAACGATGAAATCGTTTTCTGCTGTACCAGTTAGATTATCATCTTCTTCAGTACCTGGTATTTGATTGAAGAAATTAGCAAGTAGACTACCATCTCCTGGAATATCTTCTATTCCCTCAAAGTTGGAACCTATATTATTTTGTAAGGTATCAAGTAGACTACCATCTCCTGGAATGCCTTCTAT
>NZ_JBNHEQ010000020.1:25257-27526 GCF_050016015.1 Dapis hubbardiae BLCC-M172 | reverse complement strand
ATTGTACATATGCACTTGCTTGTGCGACAGCTATATACTTTCATGCAACAAAGCCCAGAAAATCTATAAAATTAGAGATTTATCAACAGATATTAACATATACCAATAATGTAAAATACTATCAGGCGATCGATTAATCAAGTAATATCATGTCCGGTTGAACAGTAATAATTAAAGCTCGTAGAATTGCTCTAGCCCTAAGATAGATATTTATCGGGCTAGAGCAATTCTACAAACAAAAACTTTTTTATGATTAATAGACATCTCCTGACTCCTCACCCATAAGACTTCCAATTCCAAATCCTAACTAGGCAAACAAACATCAGGAGCGCACAAACCAGGAAATTCCACGGTAGTTACTTCAAGTGTATCTAGCTCAATTCTGCGAATCAGATGATTATTCGTATCTGCAATAAATAAATGTTGCGCGATCGCACTTAATCCTGATGGTTCAGAAAAGCGAGAATGAATACCTCGCCCATCCTGATGACCTGCTACACCATCTCCTAACATGGTACGACATAAACCCGCATGATATTCCACCCGCTTAATTTTGTGATTATAGGTATCAGCAACCCAAACATAATTTTGAGTATACTCTACTCCCAAACAATGCTGTAGCAAAACCTCTTCACCTCTACCATCCTTGTCTCCAAAGCCAAATAATTCCTCACTACCACAAACAGTACGCACTTTAGGATGCTCATTAATACTCACTGCACGAAGTGAACTCACCTCACTATCAGCAATAAATAACTCATTCCCATCTGTACTAATACCACTAGGTTGAGCAAAAGCTGATTCTGTTAAAGAACCATTTACACAAGATTCTCCACCATTACCTGCATAAATACTAATAATACCAGTATCAAGTTCCAATAAGCATATTTGGTGTGAACCTGCCATAGCTATAAAAAGGCGATCGCCTACCTTCTCCACATCCCAAGGAGAATTAAGCTTAGTTTCTTTAGCCACCCCAATATCAGGTAAAATTTGACGACTTTGTTCTCCGGTACCTGCAATAGTTTCCACCTGCTGAGTTTGAAAATCTATTTTGCGTAAAGTATGATTTTCTGTATCAGCAACATATAAAACTTGATTTTTAGCATCAAAAGTCATACCTTGGGGAGCCGAAAATTGAGCTTCATCAAATGAACCATCAATTAATCCTGCTTTTCCACTACCAATAATGTGCAAAACTTCACCTTCTAGTGTACTAACAACAATGCGATGGTGTCCCGTATCAGCAACAAATAATTGATTAGTATAACTATCAGCAAGAACTTTACCAGGAAATGCCAAAGGTGTAGTTAAAGGTTGTTTTTCCTTTTCCAGAATTAAACTAATTTCGCTAGAATTAATAGTGCTTTTATTTTGATGTTCTTCTATCAACTTACCAATAATTTCATCCAAAGCATCACGTTTACCTTCACCAGAAAAAGACCCCACCACATATCCTTCTGGATCGATAATTTTGAAAGTAGGCCATGCACGGACAGCATATTGTTGCCAAACCCTAGACCCACTATCAACTAAAACAGGGTGTTCAATATCATAACGAAGTATGGCCTGACGAATATTTTCCACTTCTTTCTCATTCTCGAATTTAGCTGAATGGACACCAATAACGGTCAAGTTGTCTGGGTATTTTTGCTCAAGAAATTTTAGTTCTGGCAAAACGTGAAGGCAATTAATACAGCAGTAAGTCCAGAAATCTAAGATAACCACTCGTCCTTTCAGAGATTGAAGGGATATAGGTTGGCCTGTATTTAGCCAAGGGTAATTTTGAGGCAGTTCGGGAGCTCTAACGCGAGACATAGGTATTAGATTAATAATACTAAAAGTTAATATTTTTCTAAATTTAGCGAAGTCTGAGAAAATGAGCAAAGTGGGACATTTCAGTTATCAGTTATGATTTATCAGTACCTCTGGCTAAAGCCAGAAGCTTGAAACACTGAATCGAATATTTTTTTCATCCCCTTCAAAGGGCAAGACCTTATTTTTTGGTCATATTTTGTCCATAGTTTACCATTATCCTTAGTCCCATACAATTGAAGAAGGAGTCATATTACATCTAGTAGCATCGGTAGGATTAAATGTCGTAGGGGCGAATGGCCATTCGCCCACCCTACTTGATAAAAAACCAGTTCTTAAGAATAGAACTGGTTTTTTATTAACATATTTTTTGACTTAATACAGAAGTTTATTCAGTTATATTTTCCGGCTCAATTTCTGGATTAACATCTGGTGTAGAATCATCTAAATTTTC
>NZ_JBNHEQ010000020.1:0-25157 GCF_050016015.1 Dapis hubbardiae BLCC-M172 | reverse complement strand
CTTCTAATTCCTCAGTTATCGGTTCAGTTACAGGAACTGATTCTACTTCTGTTTCAGGTGCAACAAAAATTTCCTCTACCTCTAATTCCTCAGTTATTGGTTCTGGTTCAGTTTCAGTTTCAGTTTCAGGTTCAACAAAAGTTTCCTGTTCTTCTAATTCCTCAGTTATTGGTTCACTCACAGGAACTGGTTCTACTTCTGGTTCTGGAGTTACTTCGGGTTGCAGTTCCTCGTAGATGTATTCCGAGTCAATTATACTAAATGCTTCTTTTAGTGAAATTTCTCCTCGAATTATTTTACTGAGAGCATTTTCCTCACCTGGTTCGTAGTTAATCAGGTGAACAGTATTGTTATAAACATTATTAATTGGATTACCCAATTCATCAATATATTCTAACTGTATCCAATTTTTTCCTGGATGGAATCCTTGTAAATATATTGATTGCCATTCATCGGTGATGAAACTGGTTCCATTAACAGTAACACGAATACGCCAATCATCTATTTCATCTTCAGGATCTGCTTGCGCTACCGAGTGCAATGGTGCATTGGTGAGATAGTAGTCAAGCATGATGGGTTCCTCTCCATAGCTACCTACCGGACTATTATAAGTTAATAATGGTAAATCTGGAGCAGGATTATTATTTGCGGTTTTGGTGAAGATATGAAATGTAGTTTGAGCATAAGCACCTTCGTTCTTAAAACTTTCATCCCACGGACTACAAGCAAAAACTCTTAGGGTATGAGTACCCGGTTCTAAATCTGATAAGACAAGAGGTTCATTCAGATCATAGATTTTTGTGTAATGTTTATCGTCTAAGGTTACTTCTATATAAGATCCTAAGTCTAGATCAGACTTACCTATATTTAAGTCTTGCACCTGGAGTTCCAGAGTAATATCATTGTGTTCAAATATTTGATCTGGTTGTGGGTTTTGTATTGTGATTTGGGGTTGATATATGTCTATTGCTTGACGTAATTTTTGAATTATTTCTGGGGGGGAAACTTCAGATATTTTAGTTTTAAATATGGTTTGAGATTTTTGAGGACGAATTTGAGATAATTCAGAAAAGCGATCGCTACAACTGACTAAACCAGATATTAAAACTACTGTAATTAGGAATGTGATGATTTTTGTGAGATATGTTGCTTGCAAATTTATGCCAAACACTGACGATACTCCTATAAATTTAGAGTTAACATTAAAGTTTTTCTATGAATTAGCTTAACGCCAAGCCTCTTACTATGCCGTGTGTTACTGGCAAGTGTAGTCTGACAAACCAAAGTTTATCAGTATTTATCGTTGATAGTTATCTATATATATATGTATAACTTGAAGTTGACAAATTTAAAATTAGGCACTTCAACCAAAAATAAAGGGTTTCAGCTTATCTATTCTTCATTGACTGGGGAACTGTAAATTAGTCCCAACTGTAGATAATTAATCAACCATCTAGACAGAACATTGTAGGAGCTTGGCAAAATGTGTAAATGTCCATATTGACCATAGTCGAATGTAAAGATTAGTTAACGTTGAGTTTTGTAAAATTTTCGGTTGTATGTCTTGACTTTTTTTCTTTACTGTGAAAATAGATCGTACTTTATTAATCCTTCATCAAGAAATTTTAATAATTGTAAACATACAACTTAAACTTCTTAAGCAAGTCTATAATCACCTAAAGAAGTTCGCACTTACATCGAATCGGTAAAATCCAATCTATGTATTTGTGATATTTGCGCCAAAATACTATATAGTTTTGGCATGAACAAAGAGTGTGATGTTGCACTCCAGCAATAAAGCAGTTAAAACCTGTAAAGTTGCAAAAGATGTTGATAATTCTTTACAACTTTTATCAGTATCTACAACATAAATAATTTAGTTAATTGTCTTTGGGAGAGGAGAGTCTTCATGACCATAAGTCCTCCAGAGCGCGAGGCAAAAGTAAAAGTAACCGTAGACAAGGACCCAGTACCTACTTCATTTGAAAAGTGGGGCAAGCCTGGTCACTTTGAACGGTCTTTAGCAAAAGGACCAAAAACCACTACCTGGATTTGGAACCTCCACGCTGACGCTCACGACTTTGATAGTCATACTAGTGATTTAGAAGACGTATCGCGCAAAATCTTCAGCGCGCACTTTGGCCACCTGGCCGTAATCTTTATCTGGTTGAGTGGCGCATATTTTCATGGCGCTAAATTTTCCAACTATGAAGCTTGGTTAACAGACCCCACAGGAATTAAACCAAGTGCTCAAGTAGTCTGGCCTATCGTAGGCCAAGGAATTTTAAATGGTGATGTTGGTGGTGGTTTCCACGGAATCCAAATTACCTCTGGATTATTTCAACTATGGCGTGCTTCTGGCATAACCAATGAGTTCCAACTATACTGCACAGCGATCGGTGGTTTAGTAATGGCTGCCCTGATGTTGTTTGCTGGTTGGTTCCATTATCACAAGAGCGCTCCTAAGTTGGAATGGTTCCAGAATGTGGAATCAATGATGAACCACCACTTATCTGGGTTATTGGGTCTAGGCTGCTTGTCTTGGGCAGGTCACCAGATTCATGTATCTCTGCCTATTAATAAGTTATTAGATTCTGGGGTAGCACCAGCGGATATTCCTCTTCCCCATGAGTTTCTCTTTAATAAAAGCTTGATGGCAGAGTTGTACCCTAGTTTTGCTAAAGGTTTAACTCCATTCTTTACATTGAATTGGGGAGAGTACGCTGACTTCTTAACCTTTAAGGGTGGTTTAAATCCTGTAACAGGTGGCTTATGGTTATCTGATACAGCTCACCATCACTTAGCACTAGCGGTATTATTCATCGTTGCTGGCCATATGTACCGGACAAACTGGGGCATTGGTCATAGCATGAAAGAAATCTTAGAGGCTCACAAAGATCCACTTCTAATTGGTGGTGAAGGTCATAAAGGTCTCTATGAAGCTCTAACAACTTCCTGGCACGCTCAGTTAGCAATTAACTTAGCGATGATGGGTTCCCTGAGCATCATTGTGGCGCATCATATGTATGCAATGCCACCATATCCCTATATTGCTACTGACTACCCAACTCAGTTATCTCTGTTCACACACCATATGTGGATTGGCGGATTCCTGATTGTGGGAGCTGGAGCTCATGGTGCTATTTTCATGGTGCGGGATTATGATCCAGCGAAAAATGTTAACAACGTGTTGGATCGAGTCATTCGTCACCGGGATGCAATTATCTCCCACTTGAACTGGGTATGTATATTCTTGGGCTTCCATAGCTTCGGTTTATACGTCCACAACGATACAATGAGAGCTTTGGGTCGTCCCCAAGATATGTTCTCTGATACTGGTATTCAATTGCAGCCAGTCTTTGCTCAGTGGGTACAAAATATCCACATGATGGCTCCTGGCAATACTGCTCCTAATGCTTTATCATCTGTTAGCCCAATTTTTGGTGGCGATGTATTAGCAGTAGGTGGCAAAGTAGCAATGATGCCAATGACATTGGGTACGGCGGACTTTATGGTTCACCATATTCATGCCTTTACTATCCACGTTACAGCTCTGATTCTTCTCAAAGGTGTACTGTATGCTCGTAGCTCTCGTCTAATTCCAGATAAGAGTGAACTAGGCTTCCGGTTCCCTTGCGACGGTCCTGGTCGTGGTGGTACTTGTCAAGTTTCCGGTTGGGACCATGTGTTCTTAGGTCTGTTCTGGATGTATAATTCTCTGTCAATTGTGATTTTCCACTTTAGCTGGAAGATGCAGTCAGACGTTTGGGGAACAGTAGCCGCAGACGGTTCAGTATCTCACATTACCTACGGTAACTTTGCACAAAGTGCAATAACCATTAATGGTTGGTTGCGTGATTTCCTTTGGGCGCAAGCTTCAAATGTAATTACATCATACGGTTCAGCTCTGTCTGCCTATGGTTTGTTGTTCTTAGGGGCACACTTTATCTGGGCATTTAGCTTAATGTTCTTGTTCAGTGGTCGTGGCTACTGGCAAGAGTTGATTGAGTCTATTGTTTGGGCTCATAATAAGTTAAAGGTTGCTCCAGCAATTCAGCCTCGTGCTTTAAGCATCATCCAAGGTCGGGCAGTGGGGGTAGCTCACTATCTCCTAGGTGGAATTGCTACAACCTGGGCATTCTTCCTGTGTAGAATAATTTCAGTAGGATAAGAATCCAATAACGTTTTAACATTCTTACTTGGGGGTTGATTCATCCTCAATCCCCTATTTCAATCTAAATTCTCACTAAATTCTCAAAGACACGCGAGACTTAGATCAAAGATTTATGGCCACAAAATTCCCAAAATTCAGCCAAGACTTGGCACAAGATCCAACCACCAGGCGGATCTGGTACGGGATTGCTACAGCTCATGACTTTGAGACTCACGATGGCATGACAGAAGAAAATCTTTACCAAAAGATTTTTGCTTCTCACTTCGGTCATCTGGCAATCATTTTCTTATGGACTTCTGGTAATCTGTTCCACGTCGCCTGGCAAGGAAACTTTGAACAGTGGATTAAAGATCCTCTAAATGTACGTCCGATCGCCCACGCGATTTGGGACCCTCAATTCGGTCAACCTGCAGTTGATGCTTTCACTCAAGCAGGTGCCTCTAACCCAGTAAATATAGCATATTCTGGTATTTACCACTGGTGGTATACCATCGGCATGAGAACAAATGGAGACTTATACCAGGGTTCTATCTTCCTCCTGGTTTTGGCATCCATCATGCTGTTCGCTGGTTGGTTACACCTCCAGCCCAAGTTCCGTCCTAGTCTCGCTTGGTTCAAAAATGCTGAGTCCCGCTTAAATCACCATTTAGCAGGTCTGTTCGGTGTTAGTTCCTTGGCTTGGACTGGTCACTTGGTTCACGTTGCTATTCCTGAATCTCGCGGACAGCACGTTGGTTGGGATAACTTCCTAACAACTATGCCTCACCCAGCAGGTTTAGGCCCGTTCTTTACAGGAAATTGGGGCGTTTATGCTCAAAATCCTGACACTGTTAACCATGTGTTTGGTACTTCTGAAGGTGCGGGAACTGCAATTTTGACTTTCTTGGGTGGTTTCCATCCTCAAACTGAGTCCCTGTGGTTGACTGATATGGCTCATCACCACTTGGCGATCGCTGTTATCTTCATCGTTGCTGGTCATATGTACCGGACTAACTTTGGTATTGGTCACAGCATTAAAGAAATGCTTGATTCCAAAGCTGGTTTGGTTGGTGGCAAAAGCCAAGGTCAGTTTAACTTGCCTCACCAAGGGTTGTATGAGACTCTAAACAACTCTCTACACTTCCAGTTAGCTTTAGCTCTAGCTTCCTTGGGTGTAATTACTTCCTTGGTTGCACAGCATATGTATGCTTTGCCTCCTTATGCTTTCATGGCAAGGGATTACACTACAATGGCTGCACTTTACACCCACCACCAGTATATTGCTGGTTTTATTATGGTAGGTGCTTTTGCTCACGGTGCAATTTTCCTAGTACGGGATTATGATGCAGAGCAAAATAAAGGCAACGTATTGGATCGTGTATTAAACCATAAGGAAGCTATCATCTCTCACTTGAGCTGGGTTTCTTTATTCTTAGGTTTCCACACTCTAGGTCTTTATGTCCACAATGATGTAGTGGTTGCTTTTGGTACTCCTGAAAAGCAAATCTTGATTGAGCCAGTATTTGCTCAGTTCGTTCAAGCTGCTTCCGGGAAGGCTTTATACGGCATGGATGTGCTGTTGTCTAACTCTGATAGTCTTGCTTCCACTTCTAGTGCTGTATGGTTACCAAATTGGTTAGAAGCTATCAATAGTGGTACTAACTCTCTGTTCTTAACTATTGGACCTGGAGATTTCTTGGTTCACCATGCGATCGCTTTAGGTCTGCATACAACTACTTTGATTTTGGTTAAAGGTGCGTTGGATGCTCGTGGTTCTAAGTTAATGCCAGACAAGAAAGACTTCGGTTACGCATTCCCTTGCGATGGCCCTGGTCGTGGTGGTACTTGCGATATCTCTGCTTGGGACTCTTTCTACCTAGCTATGTTCTGGATGTTAAACACCATTGGTTGGCTAACATTCTACTGGCATTGGAAGAACCTATCTGCATGGCAAGGTAACTTAGCTCAGTTTAATCAATCTTCTACTCATTTAATGGGTTGGTTCCGTGATTATCTGTGGTTGAATTCTTCCCAGTTAATTAATGGTTATAACCCTTATGGAACTAACAACTTGTCTGTTTGGGCTTGGATGTTCTTATTCGGACACCTAGTTTGGGCAACTGGTTTCATGTTCCTCATCTCTTGGCGTGGTTACTGGCAAGAGTTGATTGAAACAATTGTTTGGGCGCATGAGCGTACTCCTCTAGCTAACTTGGTTCGTTGGAAGGATAAGCCTGTTGCTCTTTCTATTGTTCAAGCTCGTGTTGTTGGTTTAGCTCACTTTACGGTGGGTTATGTTCTGACTTATGCCGCGTTCTTGATAGCCTCGACTGCTGGTAAGTTTGGTTAATTTGTAGAGATTAGCTGAACTCTAGTTTAGTAGGTTAGATTAAATTAAACCTCCTGCTTTTAGTAGGGGGTTTTTTTATCAGTTATCAGTTTTTTAGTTGTTAGTTTTTAGTGGTCTGTTATATATAGCAGTCGAAGCAAAGATTAGGACATTTATAAATCCTAAAAAGCTTTAACAGCTTGCTGTTCCCTGTTCCCTGTTCCCTGTTCCCTGTTCCCTAGCGCGTAGCGCTATATAGTCGTTGAACTTAAGGATGAGACAAAAATAAAGATGACTCAAGGTAAAGGATAAAAAAGGTGAAAAATTAGGGAAGTGTTTGTTAAATTGAAGCGAGATTGGCAAAACAAATCCCATGGACAGAAAATAAATAGGAGAAAAAATGAACAAGTCAAAAAAGAGCGAAGCAAATAACCAACAAAAAGGACAGGATAAGAATCCTTCAAAAGGACGAATGCAAAGGAACTTAGAGGAATTAGAGGAATTGTCCCTAAAGTCCCTTGCGTTAGTTTCCGGGGCGATCAGGCAAGACAGGACAGCTATAACTATTACTTTTAATGACTATTTGATTGATTCTTATTGATTCTAGATTGGTAGTGATTGATTTGGAAGAAATGATGATGACTTCTTGCCTATGAAGCTAATACACCATTTTAAGCTTGATGCGCTACTACTGTCAAAATTATTTCAACTCAACAACGTTAGGTCTATTTGCCCTGAGAAATTGACTCACCACCCTTGTCAGTTCCGAATTTTCCGATAACTCGGAAGGAAGGAGACTGAGGTTTAGTTAGCGATCGCCTCTTCCCCCCAGACTCAAGAAAAACTTCCTCTAGAAATCTCCTTCCCCAGTGCCATTTTCTAGGGGACTTTTTCTTAGACCTGTAGCGACAACAGAAACCCTTGTACTTTCTGGCAAATTCCTCCAGAGTATTACTTAAGCTAGATGCCATTGAGTCAGACGATCATCAGTCAAACATTCGTAACTACTATCATTACTAAAATCATAGAAAAACCCCTCACGCATTTTAGTTGCCTAGCTGAAGATGAAAATTTTTTTATACCGAATTAAGCGGATTTGATATTACCTCTCCTTAAAAGGAAGAGGATTGAATAAAAGGAAAATTTTTTTTGTTTCTCCTTGAAAGGACAGGCTTTAAACCTTTATTTTTCGGTAATAAACTAGAGGAATAATTATCATGTCAACTTCTACCGAAAACCTCCACAATTTTGTCATTTTCTGTCAACAACACATCACTGGAGACGAAAAAGGAGAAGCACAAATATTTTTAGATCGCTTTTTTCAAGCATTCGGACACAAGGGAGCAATAGAAGCAGGAGCAACTTACGAACAAAGAGTTAAAAAAGGTAGTAAAAAAGGCAATACAGGTTTTGCGGATTTAGTCTGGAAACCACGGGTATTAATAGAAATGAAAAAACGTGGCGAAGACTTAAATAAATACTATTTCCAAGCATTTGATTATTGGATACGTTTAATTCCAGACCGCCCCAAATATGTCATACTTTGCAACTTTAACGAATTTTGGATTTTTGACTTCAACACTCAATTAGATACTCCAGTAGACCGCATTCCATTGACAAAAATACCTGAACGTGCTGGTGCTTTTACTTTCATGGAAATAGCTAACAGGCAACCAGTATTTAGAAATAACCAAGTCGAGGTAACAGAAACAGCAGCAAAACGGATGGGGCAGCTTTTTCAAGAGCTTCAAGAAAGAGGTAAAAAACAACAATTATTTAATCAGTTTGACGCTCAGAGATTTGTATTGCAATGTGTTTTAGCAATGTTCGCTGCTGATAGAGGAATGTTACCGGAAAATCTGTTTATTTCTTGTGTTCAAGAATGCTTAAAAGGTGGTAACTCTTATGACATTCTGGGTGGATTATTTAGAGAAATGAATCAGCCTGGAATTACACCGACTGGACGTTATGAGGGAGTAGATTATTTTAATGGTGGTTTATTTTCTGTCTTTCCTCCGATAGAGTTAACAGAATCAGAATTGAAGATTTTAGAGGCTTGTGGTAGGCAAAATTGGAGTCAAATTCGCCCGGCAATTTTTGGCAATATATTTGAAGCAGCAACTGATAAGGAAAAGCGTCATAGTTATGGAATTCATTTCACTTCTGAAGTTGACATAATGAAAATTGTCAGACCGACTATTAGTAAATTTTGGGAGGAAAAAATTGAGGCAGCAACTACTATTAAAGAGTTGAATAAATTGCAGCTTGAATTACAAGGTTATCGAGTTTTAGACCCTGCTTGTGGTTCGGGGAATTTTCTTTATATTGCTTATCAGGAGTTGAAAAGAATTGAACAGTTGTTATTGGAAAAAATTGCTAGTCGTCGCCGTTCAGAAAGGCAACAAATGGAGATTAGTTTTGTTACTCCAATACAATTTTATGGAATAGATACTAATCAATTTGCTGTGGAATTGGCGAGAGTAACTTTAATGATTGCCCGGAAAGTTGCTATTGATAAATTTGGGTTAACTGAAGCTGCTTTACCTTTGGATACTTTGGATAAAAATATTGTTTGTCAAGATGCTTTATTTACTAAATGGCCGGAAGCTAATGCTATTATTGGCAACCCTCCTTTTTTGGGGGGAATAACTCAACTTTATAATCAATTTTTTACCGAACCTACTAGCCAACTATTTAAACTTCATGCTCAATTAGATGAGTTAGTAATGCAAACTTATAAATTTAATAAGAATGACAATATTTTGGAAAAAATTTTACAATTAAACTTAGAATTAGCAGCAATAGAAAAACAAGGTAAACAAATAGTCAGACCTTGGGTTCCTAATTAAAAGTAGGGGAAATCTTCATGGTATAAATAGCTTTAAGTTAGGTTTCGGTTCCTCAACCCAACCTACAACATTGCTTTCCTCCAAGAATTAGGAAATTAAATTGATTTAATTTCACTATCCCGCTGAATTTTATCAATTACTTCTTTGAGTCTTTTCGACTCAGAATTTTTATCTTCTTGCTCAAATAATTCAGCAGCTTTTTGTAAATCTTCTAAAGCTTTATTCAAATTACCTAATTGCTGATAGATAATTCCACGATTTTCATGGATCATTAGCAAAATTAGGCTGTAATTCAATGGCTCTACTAAAGTATGCTAAAGCTGCCTCAAAATTTCCTAAGTCTACATAAACAGCACCTCGATTATTATCAGTTAAAAATAAATCGGGATTAAGTTCTAAAGCTTGATTATAATTAGATATAACCTCTGAATAATTCCCTAAAGCACTATAAGTATTACCCCGATTATTGTAAGTATCTGGCAAATTTGGTTTAATTTGCAACGCTAGATTATAGTGAATAATTGCTCCCTGATTATCTCCCAACAAACGGCGGGAATTACCCCGATTATTATAAGCATCTGCTAATTTATTATTTAATTTAATTGCCTGAGAAAAATCTGCAATTGCTTGTTGATAATTTCCCAATTTTTGCCAAATATTACCTCAATTTAAATAAGCTTCTGCATAATTTTGTTTAAGTTAAATTACTTGATTATAATCAACAATTGCTCCTTCTTTATCTCCTAATTCTAATTTCGCAATACCCCGATTAAAATAGGCTTGAGCATCATTAGGTCTCAAGTAAATCACTTGAGAATAATCAGCAATTGCTCTTGAATAATCTCCCAACTTCCGCCAAATAATTCCTCGATTATTGTAAGGATCGACCGCATTTGGTTCTAATTCAATAGCTGATGAACAAAATAACAGGAAATATCAAGATATTTTGAGCTTAATGGTGTGAAAGTTTTTTAGTTTGACTTGATAATGTGCTATAGAAAACCCAATAAAGTTGTTGATAAATTTTTAGAACTTTTAAGTATAAATTGTATAGAAGATTATAATAGTACAATATGGTGTATAATATCCTTCTTTTTTAGAAAGTACCTTTAGTATTTGTTGAGAAAGAAAGGTAGGTTTTACCAAGAATTGAAAAATTAGAGAAAAAATTGAAATAAGAGGTTAATAATAATTTTTCTTATAAGTAGAAGTTCACCCTGAAAGTTATGAAGCGATAATATGTAGCAAGTTGTTAATCTATAGAACTCCTACAGTTTTGTCAAAGTTACAGGAGTAGTATTTTTTTGATCTATATCAGAAACTTTTGCTGGCTAAAAGTTAGACAAAAATCAACAAAATATCTAATCTGTCACAGGCTTAATTCTGTAGTTAAATTAGTTGTAAATAGAGTTGTACTGATTGACACTCTCATTAGCATAGCCATCATTTATTGATGGTTGACTATTTATTGGACTGAGAACCTTTTTGAGGGCAAAAAATAGCATTGAGACGACTGTTACTGCAACTAGGGGACAAACAATGCAAGAGCATGATTCACAAGCACAGTTCATTTGAATTAAATGAGTCATTTTTAAGATTATTACGATAGACTATTGACAGTTTAGCATCTGAAATATTGCTTTGGGTAAAATTTTTTAATTTCTTCACTATTTAAACAATTGTCATAGTTTAGAGGTTGAAATTTGCTCAACAAAAATGACAATACTTTAGAAAAACTACTATTAAATAGACTTCCTGGCATGATAATTTCTGGAATTTGCTGTTGTAGTTTTTATCTGCTCAAAGCTAGATTAAAATAATGCTTGAAGTTACAAACTTATTCAAAGACTTTAGCAGTATTCGTGCTGTGAATAATGTCAGTTTCAATTTGCCGGCTCAAACTATTACTGCTGTTATCGGGCCTAATGGTGCAGGTAAAACGACTCTGTATCATCTTATTAGTGGGGAGTTGCAACCGACTTCTGGTAGTGTCAAACTTAATGGTAAAGAATTAGTCGGTTTGCCTCCGCACAAAATTGTTAAAGCAGGTATTGGGCGTAGTTTTCAGATAACCAGTGTATTTCCTTCATTGACTGTACAAGAAAATATTCGGGCAGCAGTTATTGCTCGTGGAAATAAACAATTTAATTTCTGGCAGAATTTAGAGAGTGATATTTCTGTGCATCAAACTGTGTCTGAAGTAATGAGTTTAGTCGGAATTGAAAATTTAGCAACAACTCCAGTGCAACATCTAAGTCATGGCGATCGCTCTTTGGTAGAAATTGCTATTGTTTTTGCGGTGAAACCTCTGTTAATTTTATTAGATGAACCTACTGCTGGAATGAGTCGCCCAGAAACTCATCGAATTGTGGAATTAATTCGTTATTTACAGCAAGAAATTGGTTGTACTTTTCTACTCACTGAGCATGATATGGAAGTGGTTTTTAATCTGGCAGAATCAATTATTGTTTTGCATCAAGGGAGTATTTTAGCTGTTGGTAATTCTGAAGAAATTAAAAATAATCCTGATGTGCGTCGCGCTTATTTAGGGGTTTCATTAATTGATAATTGATAATGGATAATTTATAATTACCTCTGGTTAAAACCGAGAGGATTGAAGATCAGGAAATATCATTTCTTTTTTTTCCCTTAAAAGGGGAGGCTTTAAACCAGAATTATTTAATTATTAATTATTAATTATTAATAATTGGGTAAATTTTAACTGTAGTAACATTTTATGAAATCGGTATTAAACAGCCCTTGAACAATATTGAAAACTCCCCCTTATCTGGGGTATAGTAATTATTCAGATTTGATATTATACTAAAGTATCTGCGTGAATATTCCCCCGTTGCTACAGAAAGTAGAATTTAATACTGTCATTGCGAGGCGGTAATTAAATAAGTTAACCTCTAGGAGAAACCATTAATTTAGCCGAAGCAATGTCAGTCCGTGCCCTATTTGCGTAGGCTATAAAATTTAATTATGTCGCTCTACTTATACAGGACTTACGCGGATTTGAAATTGCTATCCGTTCCGGACTGCTTCGCAAACCCTGCTGGTCGCAATGACGAAAATACCTTGTACTGCGTCAGTCTACTTATAATCAAATGTCTAATCAAAATCCTCCTATTTTAACTATTACCAATCTCCACAGTTATTATGGAGATAGTCACATCCTGCAAGGAATAAATTTAGAAATTTATCCAGAAGAAGTCGTGGTATTAGTTGGTAGACATGGAGTAGGAAAAACGACTCTTTTATTAAGTCTAATGGGAATTAATCCGCCAAAACAAGGAAGTATTTTATTTAATAATCTGGAATTGCTTGGTTTATCTAGTTGGAAAATAGTTAATTTAGGATTAGGATTAGTTCCGGAAGGTAGACGAGTATTTTCTGATTTAACAGTGGCAGAAAATTTAGAAGTAGCATCGAAAAAAGATGGTACTAATACTTATAGTTTGGCTCAAGCTTATACAGATTTTCCTGAATTAAATAATCTACAATTTCAACTAGCACGAAATATTTCCGGTGGGCAACAACAAATGTTAGCTGTAGCCAGAACTTTAATCGGTAATCCCCAACTATTATTAATGGATGAACCAACAGAAGGATTAGCACCAGTTTTAGTACAAAGAATTCAAACAGTAATTAAGCGTTTAAAAAGTCTGGGAAAAACAATGTTAATTACAGGACAAAATATTGCTTTTGCTCTAGAATTAGCTGACCGAGTTTATGTTTTAGATGGAGGAAAAATTCGATGGCATGGAAAAATTGAGACATTACGTTCTGACCCTGATTTACTTTGGCAATATTTGGTTTTAAGTAGCAGTCAGCCATCAGCTTTTTGTTATCTGAAAGCTAATTGCTAGTTAAATTGATTTAATTTTACCGAATAATTAATAATTATTAATTGTTAATTAAATAATTCAGCTTTATTAGCCTCCCCTTTCAAGGGAAAAAACAGAAATAATATTTCTTTATATTCAATCCTCTCGGTTTTAACCAGAGTTAATTATCCATTATCCATTATTGAACATCCCTTTCAATTTGATCAATCACTTCTTTGACTCTTTTAGACTCAGAAATTTTATCTTCTTGCTCAAATAATTCAGCAGCTTTTTGTAAATCTTCTAAAGCTTTACCCCGATTAAAATAAACAGAAGCATTTTGATTTTTAGAGTCATTATTAATAATATTATCCTCACTAACAGCAGCATAATTTTCTGTAGTAGTTTGGGCTAAAATATGATGATGAGGGGTGGTTATCCCAATTAAAGCGACCGCGTAAACGTTGCGGAGCAATATTACTCCTAAAAATTTCTATATTCTTAAACTTTTCAGCATTTTTTCCTCCTCTATCAAAAATTATCTGTTATTCTGATACAAAGAATTAATTATAAACTGCTAAATTATTAACTTTTAAATTAAAAATACTGTGGAAAATAAATCTCGTTCCCAAACCAAACAGCAAAAATTACCTAACCAAAGATGGCTAATATATCCACAAAAAGTAGAAAAAACCCAACAATTAGCTACAAGTTTAAAAATATTACCTTTAATAGCTCAAACACTAATTAACCGTGACATTTCTACTATAGAAAAAGCAGAAGCATTTTTAAATCCTGACTTAATAAAATTACCTTCTCCAATACAAGAATTTCCCGACTTAGATATCAGTTTAAATTTATTAGAAACTACAATTTCCCAAAACCAAAAAATTTCTATCTGTGGCGACTATGATGCGGATGGTATGACTAGCACTGCTTTATTATTGCGCAGTCTTAAACATCTGGGAGCAAAAGTTGACTATGCTATTCCTAGTCGGATGCAGGAAGGTTATGGTATTAACCAACGTATTGTTGAAGAGTTTCATCAAGAAGGAGTTAGTCTCATTCTGACTGTGGATAATGGTATTGCTGCTTACGAACCTATTGCTAAAGCTAGAGAATTAGGTGTAAATGTTATTATTACTGACCATCACGATATTCCACCTAATCTACCTCCTGCTAATGCTATTCTCAACCCTAAATTAATTTCACAAAATTCTCCTTATCGTGGTGTTGCAGGTGTGGGGGTTGCTTATATTTTGGCAGTATCTTTAGCGAAACGTCTGGGAAAAATGGAAGGTTTAATTAAGCCTCTGTTAGAGTTATTTACACTTGGCACTATTGCTGACTTAGCACCTTTAACTGGAGTTAACCGTCGCTGGGTGAAAAGAGGGTTACAATTTTTACCCCGCTCTCAGTTAGCTGGAGTAAAAGCTTTAATTCAAGTATCTGATGTTAAAGCAAAAGAGCAAGAAAACTCGAAACAAACGAATAGTCAAAAATCGCTGAAACCTGATGATATTGGCTTCCGTCTCGGTCCGCGTATTAATGCAGTCGGACGTATTGCCGATCCACAAATTGTGATTGAACTTTTAACGACGGATGATAAAGAAGTGGCGGAAACTAGGGCGAAACAGTGTCAAGAAATTAATCAAACACGGCAGGAGTTGTGTGCAGAAATTGAGGAACAGGCGATCGCTTGGTGTGAGGATAGTAGGATAAATTTACACCAAGAAAGGGTATTGGTGGTGGTACAACCAGGATGGCATCATGGGGTTATTGGTATTGTTGCTTCCCGGTTGGTGGAACGTTATGGAGTACCTGTTTTTATTGGGAGTTATGAGGAAGAGCAAGAGCAAGACACAGATTTTTCCACGGATGCAGGGATGATGTTAGGTTCCACAATTCGGGGTTCTGCTCGTGGTATTCCTGAATTTCATGTTTTTGAGGCGCTACAATTTTGTGATGAACTATTAGGAAAATATGGTGGTCATAAAGCAGCGGCTGGTTTTTCTTTGCCTGGAGAAAATTTAGATAAATTTCGTTCCCGTTTGAGTGAATTTGCTCATCAATGTTTGGAAATTCATCATTTAAAACCGTTGGTTTCTATTGATGCTGAGGCAGAATTTCCAGAACTTAATTTTGATTTGTTTCGGCAAATAGATTTACTTCATCCCTGTGGAATTGAAAATAAATCTCCTATTTTTTACACTCGGAATGTACGAGTTTCTCAACAAAGAATTGTTGGTAAAGGTCATATTAAATTAACTTTAGTGAAAGGAGAAAAAGAAATTCGGGCGATCGCTTGGCGTTGGGGTGATTATTTTCCTTTACCTCAATTGGTTGATGTTGCTTATCAGTTACGGGAAAATACTTGGAATTATCAAACTAATATTGAATTAGAGTTAGTTGGTTTACGTTTACCTAGAGAAGTTTCTCCTCAGCAAGACTCATCTATCCAACCTCGAAAAGTAGAATTTTCTTATAGCGATAGAGCCTATATTTGCAGTCTTTATCAAATCGGAGATTTACAGGAATTAAGAATTAGAAATTCTCGTGGTGAAGTCTTGGCAATTCAACAGGGAAAAAAATTTGGTTTGTTAGGAAAAAGTCGGGATAATGCTAAAGAAGTCGATGTTTCTCAACCTCGTTTTTTTCATTTAATTAAGGCTGCTATGAATGCTTTAAATCTCAATTAATGAATAGTAAAATTTTTCTTCTATTGCGTATAGAGCAATAGTAATTTCATTTTATGAAGCGCACGCCGGATGTAGATGGATAGTGGGAATTTTTCTTCTATTGCCTATAGAGCAATAGTAATTTCATTTTCTCAAGCACACGCCGGATGTAGATGGATAGTGGGAATTTTTCTTCTATTGCCTATAGAGCAATAGTAATTTCATTTTCTCAAGCACACGCCGAATGTAGATGGGTAGTGGAATTTTCTCTTCTATTACTTACAAACTCAGAATAATTTCATTTTCTCAAGCACACGCCGAATGTAGATGGGTAGTGGAATTTTCTCTTCTATTACTTACAAACTCAGAATAATTTCATTTCCTGAAGCGCACGCCGGATGTAGATGGATAGTGGGAATTTTTCTTCTATTGCGTATAGAGCAATAGTAATTTCATTTTCTCAAGCACTCTGCCTGAGGAGATGGGTAGTGAAATTTCTTTATAGATAGAGTCAGAATAATTTCATTTCCTGAAGCGCACGCCAGATGGAGGTGGATAGTGGAATTTTCTCTTCTATTGCGTATAGAGCAATAGTAATTTCATTTCCTGAAGCACACGCCAGATGTAGATGAATTGTCAAATTTTCTCTTCTATTACTTACACACTCAGAATAATTTCATTTCCTGAAGCTCACGCCAGATGTAGATGGGTAGTGGAATTTTCTCTTCTATTACTTATAGAGCAATAGTAATTTCATTTCCTGAAGTACACGCCGGATGTAGATGAATTGTCAAATTTTCTCTTCTATTACTTATAGAGCAATAGTAATTTCATTTTCTCAAGCACTATTCAGGCTGAGGAGATAGGTAGTGAAAATTTCTGAAAGCACCCCACTAGAGGAGGTGAGTAGTAAAAATTTCCGACCCCATGTGTATAGAGCAATAGTTTATTCATTTCCTGAAGCACCAATATAGCAGTTACGACCATAGGAGGCTAACTATAACTAATAACTGAAATGACACTTCCCTACTCCCTACTACCTACTCCCTCTTTTGTTGATTCTGCCACGCTCGAAATTATTTCTTGAAATACAATCTCATCCTTACGAGGGTCAGCATAGGCAACCTTTACCTCTAGGCGATCGCCCACTTCAACCGACCGACCAAACCGCATCGCCAACTCTAACCCCAACTCCTCCAATAAAACCAACCCTAAATTAATTTCCTCTTTCAACCACCGAATTATCAAAGCTTGCCAAACTTCATCAGAATTACGTCGTAAATATTCCAAACCCCAATAACGGTTAGTAAACCTTTCCACACTAGAAGCTTCTTTCACTGCTGGAACTAAACTCATCACCATTTCTTGCATCTGGTCTGGAGTAAAAGGTAACGGGTCTCCTCGCAAATGAGCTTTAATTTGAAAGTGGGCTAATAAGTCACTATAACGACGAATTGGAGAAGTAACCTGAACGTAAGTTTCTAAAGCCAAACTTGCATGACGAGCAGGTATAGTACCCATTTCACTTTTAGGCATACATCGACGCATAGCAGTTGAACGAACTGGTCCCGCAGGCAATAACATTAGTTCTGCCTCTGGTGGGAGTTCCGGTTGAGGCTGACTACGGTAAGGTAGAGGAAGATTATGTTCTTGACCATATTTTGCCCCTACTTCCCCTGCCATAATCATCATCTCTGCAACTAGCTGTCTTGATGGTGAATCATCCAAAACCTCTACCGTAATTTCTTCACCTTCATTTTTCACTTTAATTACCGACTCTGGCATATAAATACTAATTGAGCCTTGTGACTGTCGCCACTTAAATCTTTGTTTAGCCCAATCATTCAGAGCATGAATTTCTGGTTCTGGCTTAATCCCTAACTGTAGCATTTCATCCACATCATCATAAGTAAGCCTATAGGTTGGCTTGATTAAACTGGCATGAATTGTGTAATTTATAACTGCCCCAGTTTCATCTAAAAGAATGCCAAAACTCAGAGCGCTGCAAACTTGCCCTTGAATTAGACTCATTGGACCTGTTGCCAACTCTGACGGAAACATCGGAACCATACCAGTAGGTAAATATAAGGTAGTTGTTCTGCGTCTAGCCTCTAGGTCTAACTCATCACCAGGAGTAAGTAAACGAGTAGGGTCAGCTATATGAACCCATACCCGTTGTTGAGCATCTTCTAAAAATTCTATACTCAGGCCATCGTCTATTTCTCGCGTACTTTCATCATCAATTGTATAAACTTTTAGATGAGTTAAGTCCAAACGGTTTGTGTCTGGATCTGGTGGGAGGGATTGCAGGCAGCTTTTGGCCACTTCTAGTACCTTGGTAGAAAAATGTGTTGGGATCTGGCTACGTCGCAGATATAGATTTTCATGCTCGCTCCATATACCTAGATCCACTAATAGTTTAAATGCTGCTTCTGAATTTTCTGGTAGTTCTAAGATAGCCAAGGTCTCCATTGCCTGGTTCCGATGGGAGGTTTCTTCTCCGTGAGTGGCAAATTTTTCTATAGAGTCTAGGCGATTATAATCACTTTGTTCCCAGTTTACTTCTTCTCCTGCTAGTCGGTTATGGACTCGAAGTAAAAAGTTTTCTAGTTCTTGTTTTCGTTGCTTTTGGACTTCTTGTTGATGTTTGATTTCTGCTACTTGGGCTACGGGGCGGGGTTCGTAGCGATCGCCTTTTTGCTTAAAGTAGAGTTTATCGTCTGATAATAGTATATGGGCTGCGTAACATTGGCTTGCTGTTTGTTCTGAAAATAGCAATAGTGCCATTTCTGCTGGATTTACTGTTTCTGCTTCTTCTACTAGGAGTTCCCATGCTATTTCTAGACTGGAAGGGTCTAGATAGGTTTCTACTTCCTGAATAAATTGGGGAATTTCTGATGATTTGTAATTTTCTCCTGCTACTTCATAAGTTATTTGCTTTGGGGGTATACTATTAGATTTACCATTTGCTTCTACCACGACCCAGTTTTTTTTACCGTCAGGACGTTCTGCCACAGCTAGTCGCCGTTCTCCGTGCAGTCTAAATTCTATTAGTTTTCCCTTCTCCACTTTATTTTATCTATAATCGTGTAAGTTTTCTTTAGTTTTGTCTGGGTTGTGTTTTTTTCTGTAATTCTCTTGAAGATTTTTTCAATCTAACGTTTACCCACCGTTAATTGACTTGCGTTATAGCGGTAGCTTTCTATTTCAAGGGCTGACAAATCTCTAAGCTTCCACATACAGCATAGATGATACCCACCGCCATTTTGTATTAAAAACACTTTTAATCACGATGACGCCCAATTCATGTTTTACCTTTTCACAGGTTAACTCAGAGTTTTGAATTGACTTACTTCTATAGGTGGGTACTACCGCTACTTTCTCTCAAGTCATCATACCCTAAATTTATGCTAAGTAGCTTATTAATTTACCGTCTATTTCCTGTCCATTAAACTGTCAATAGAATGATAGATTTTTTTATCAATCATGTTGGGTTTCTAATTTTCCCAACATCTCAAATTTCACATACTCCTAGCTTCAGCTCTCTTTATTAACGTAAGGTAACAATGCCACTAATCTGGCTCTTTTTATGCTTTTTGTCAAATCTCTTTGCTGTTTGGATGTTAAACCTGTAATTCTTCTTGGCAGAATTTTTCCTCTTTCTGTCACATATTTTTTCAGTAATTCGACGTCTTTGTAGTCGATAGGTTCTCCTGGTTTAATTGGTGATACTCTTTTCCGATAGTAATTTGCCATAGCTAATTATTTGTTAGTTATTTTTGTTTACGTTTTAGAACTTTACTGTGTTTAATACTCACTGAATTTTTACTTAATTTCTTTGTGAACCGTATGTTTATTACAGTGAGTACAGAATTTCTTCAATTCTAATCTTGCTGTTGTATTCCTACGGTTTTTAGTGCTTGTGTACCTAGAAACACCTTGTGAACGTTTATCAGAATTAGTTCTACACTCTGTACACTCTAGTGTAATAATAATTCTTACTCCTTTAGCCATCTTTCACTTTCCATTAATGTTAAACACAAATTATTATTTTCTCATATAACGCTTGGCTTCGTCAAGTAACCACCTGAGCTTAATATCTAGGGAGTAGCCACGCATAGTTCCCACTACTATAGTTTGGGATATTCTGTCATGGAAAGCTTGTTGATACCTTTCAATATCTACCAAAGCTACTGTAAA
The DNA here is from genome assembly GCF_050016015.1 of Dapis hubbardiae BLCC-M172. Lineage (NCBI taxonomy): Bacteria > Bacillati > Cyanobacteriota > Cyanophyceae > Oscillatoriales > Microcoleaceae > Dapis > Dapis hubbardiae. The sequence goes on along the minus strand of NZ_JBNHEQ010000020.1, from coordinate 5,118 downwards.
GTCTAAGAATAAGGGCATTATTAGTAGTAACACGGCAGCATTTCCTGATGTCAAGTTACTCATGCCTAGCATGGCCAATGACCCGGCTAATGCTAAAATGCCTTCTCGCTTTGATAATTCTAGGATACCAGGAGTTCTTTGGTATCTAGTATCTAAGACTTTCATATCTAGAGCAAAGTGTCCTATACTCTGACCTTGGTTTTTGTAGACCATTAGGACTCGTATAGCTATCCAAAGTATTACAAAAAATAAAATAAAGGTGAACCAATTATTGCTGATTATGGCGCTGAGAAACCAAATCACTCCAGCATCTATACTAAATGCTGCTGCACGACGAGATAAAGGAGCTTTTGGCAATTGAGGTATAATATCGTCACTCATTATGTTTGACTCTAATTATTTAGTTTAGCTAGTAGAATATTTAATTGCTTTATTGACTTTATTTTACTATTGTAAATTATTGTTTTTAATTTGGTAGTAATGCTAAATCATTTGTCAAAAATCTAGGAATTATATCAAAACTCTGATATTATGATCCCTGTTCGTTGTTTCTTAGTTCCAATATTTTTTTTCACAACTACGCAAAGGAGTTCTAGATCGGAATAATTTTATTAGATTGTTTCTTGATCGATTTTTCCTAATCTTTGCATATAAAGATAAAATCCAGAAAAAAATCATAAAGCTGTTAGCTGTCCCTGTCTATAGCACTAGATTGATCACTAAGTTACTAGGTTCTCCAAAACAATTATTAATTTTTCTTTGATGTTCAGGTAAACTAGATATAATTAAATCTAAAATAAATTTCCAACTGATAGTCTGCTAAAATATTCATAATGTTACCATTGTGGATTTTAGGTATCGAAGTGAGTCATTCGGATAAATTAAGATTCATTAATTAATCTCTTTGTTAAATAATATCTATATTCATTAATTGATAATTGATAATTGATAATTACCTCTCCCTTTTAGGAAGAGGATTGACGAATAAGGAAAAGATTTATTTTTTTCCCCTTGAAAGGGGAGGCTTCAAGGCGTGAATGATCTAATTATTTAATTGTTTAATTATTAATTATTTCGGTAATATGGTTTAAGTTGTGAGCTATTGGATATTTTCAGGGAAGTTTTAAGGCTTAACTGGGAACAGAGAAGAAGGAAAAAATGTATCTATTATTATCAGATAACTGCTATATTCTATAGCTTTAAGGAATACTTCAATTCTCACATCTGATTCCTGATTGCTATAGTTTCCCTAAAATTTATAAAAAATACCTTTATAAGTCATTAATCCTGACCCCTAAGCATTTATCATAGTTATCGGACATTGATTTTTAAACCTAAATTATAGCGGTTTTCACTTCATGACTACAAAATTTCTTCCTTCTCTCCTAGATAAATAAAGCCTTTTTCCTTTAACCCCAAATCTCTGTACTCTATATTAATGAAAACTGCTATAATTATCAAATACTAATAAATCAGAATTTGTAAATCTTAACTGTTGATTTTATAGTTTTAATAAAAATGATTATAAAATTAGCCAACATTGGCATTAAAATTAGAAGCTATAACTACAAAAAGAGAAGGGAATCTCAATAAAAAAATAAGTGGGGGATTTAATTTTGATACTCTATTGATGCTACAGCCTAGCTAATACATACATATTGGTTTTGTTTTTGATAAATTAATTCTTGACAATATGAAGGCAATTCAATAATTGATAATTGATAATTGATAATTACCTCTCCCTAAAACGGATTGGATTGAATAAAAGGAAATTTTTTTTGTTTCTCCACGGCGAGTGAGAGGCTTTATACCTTGATATTTCGGTAAACAATAGAAAAAACAAAAAAATTAACAGCTAATCCGAATTATTATAGTAAAATAATCTGAATAAACTAATAGAAAATATCTCTCAAATTATTACCTATGAAAGTTAATTTTAATATTGTTCGGCAGAATCAAAATACTCAACCCAAAGTTCAAACTTACACCCTAGAAGTTGAACCAGGTAATACAATTTTAGAATGCCTGAATAGAATTAAGTGGGAGCAAGATGGAACTTTAGCTTTTCGGAAAAACTGCCGCAATACTATTTGTGGTAGTTGTGGAATGCGAATCAACGGTCGTTCAGCTTTAGCTTGCAAAGAAAATATTGGAAATGAGTTAGCTAGAATAGAAAAAATAGCTACTAATAATTATCATAATTCTGGCACTAATACTACTACCAAACCTATTCCAGAAATAACTATTTCTCCTATGGGAAATATGCCAGTAATTAAAGATTTAGTAGTAGATATGAGCAGCTTTTGGCAAAATCTAGAAGCAGTTGAACCTTATGTAAGTACAGAAGCACGAAAGATTCCAGAAAAAGAATTTTTACAGACTCCTGCTGAACGGGATAAACTAAATCAAACAGGTAATTGTATTCTCTGTGGGGCTTGTTATTCTGAATGTAATGCTCATGAAGTTAATCCAGATTTTGTTGGACCTCACTCCTTAGCTAAAGCTTACAGAATGGTAGCTGATTCGCGGGACGACCAAACAGAGAAAAGATTAGAAAAATATAATCTTGATACTGCTGGAGTTTGGGGTTGTACCCGTTGTTATTATTGTAATTCTGTCTGCCCGATGGAAGTTTCACCTATGGATCAAATAGGTAAAATTAAACAAGAAGTTCTCACTCGTAAAGACCAACAAGCTAGTCGTTCTATTCGCCACCGAAAAGTATTAATTGATTTGGTTAAGGATGGGGGTTGGATTGATGAACGAAAATTTGGTATTCAAGTAGTTGGTAACTATTTTCGAGATATTCAAGGGTTATTTAGTTTGGGGCCTTTGGGATTAAGGATGTTGGCCAAGGGGAAGTTTCCTTTGACTTTTGAACCTTCTGAGGGAACTCAAACTGTGCGATCGCTAATTGAATCAGTAAAAAGCTTGGACAATAAATCTAGTGATGTAAAGCAATAACTTTTATATCTAAAATTAGATATAAACTCTTTTGTATCTTTTCAAGTTTTTTTTAATAGAAGTTAGGAGTTAGGAGTTAGGACTCAGAAATACGATCAAATTCAATTTGAGGGCAAGTTTTTACTTCAAAATTAGATCCTTAAATGAGTTACCAATGGTAATTAAATAGATATCATAGCGGTTTTCAGAAATATGAAACGTCCCTACTATGGTCTACCTAAGTTAAAACTGCTATAAATTAATTTTGTAGTGGTTCTCATTTTAATCACCTAGAGTATTTTTTCTATTGCTTATTGCCTATTTCCAGTTAAGTTCCTAAAATTGAAAACTTAGTTATTTTATCTATTTGAGAAGTAGTATAATATCAAAAAAGTCTATAAATAATTATGTCAGAAAATTCTACTTCTTCATCTACATCAGAACCTACAAAAAAAGTTACAACTGCCAAGCTAGCTGAACCAGCTTTTGGTTGGAATACTTATGCAGAACGAATCAATGGCAGGTTTGCTATGGTAGGGTTTGTTATTTTATTATTATTGGAATTATTTACTCATCAAGATTTGTTTTCTTGGCTAGGTTTGCGCTAGAAAAATCTAGTTTGATTTCTATTATTTGGTAGTCTCTTTTTTCCAAATGGTATTAGCTATTAACAATTAAAATAGCGGTCATTTGATTTATGACGGCATTACACTTAAATTTAGGAGGTAAGAAAATCAGAAACTTCCTTTTTATCCCCTTGACAGGGGATACTTGAAACCTTATTTCTTGGTCAGAGTAGAGAACTTAATATTAGTTTTCATATTTCAAGGGGTATGATGAGGTTTTAATCCTACATCATACCCTTACTACTAATCAAATTTTGCTCGTCGTAGAAAACTTAGAGGTTGTTTGATAAGTCATATTTACCCAGTTCCTCCCCCTTATTCAGGAGGAATTTCTATTGTATTTTCCCCCTTGAAAAGCTATCCCTGATAAGGAACTCCTGAAACCCTTGTAGGAGTGTGGGGAAGAGTGGGGAGTAATACCATTTCTCAAAAACCTTGCTATATTTGATTAGGTGGGGAGGTGTGGGGAGTGTGGGATGTGGGGGGAGAAGTAAACAGAAGAATAATGAACATTAACTGACTAATAATTAGGTAATAATTTATTTGACCTGTGTTAATTACTTGATAACTGAAGTGTCACTCAAGTATAGCATTAATGCATGGGAATTGGTATAAGAATCTTGTCTACATTCCTCACTCATAGTGTATTGAATTAAACACTTTTCTTCGCAAAAAGCCGACGTCAGACTTACACATAACTTCTATTTTTTGTCAAGTTTTATGTTAAGAAAGATGTTGATAAAGCATAGCTTGAAAAGGGGGACTATGGGGGATCTAAATCAAAATTCATACTTTTCAAACATCCTCTTAAATATTGGGGTTTTAGCTAATAGCTAGTTAACTTTTTTCATGGTTATAAATCTGATGTTTCTCCTGATTTAATTACTTGCAAATTATACTCACCCCTACCTGTTTTATCGTAAGAATTAACTATTACACGGTATTTACCTGTAACAGGTAAGGTAATTGTTAGTTCAGAGTTTGTATTTTTCTGATTAACATCATCATGTTCTCCAAGTAGTTCACCAGTAGGACTAAAGACTGCTAAGTAAGTATCAAAATCAGGACTGTCTAAGGTTACAGTTACTACCTGGCCTTCTGTACCTTCAAAAGTATGTTCATCATAAATACTTTCATCGGATGGTAGCACTAAGTCACCATCACTCAGTGTTCCTTCTTGCTGTAAAATTACTTCTTCTGCGGTGGAGGGAGTAGTGTCTGGTGATGGAGTTTCCTCTGAAGTGGGAGTAGTTTCTGGCAGTGGGGTTACTTCTGGAATGGGTGTAATTTCTGGTGATGGAATTTCCTCTGAAGTGGGAGTAGTTTCTGGCAGTGGGGTTACTTCTGGAGTGGGTGTAATTTCTGGTGATGGAGTTTCCTCTGAAGTGGGAGTAGTTTCTGGCAGTGGGGTTACTTCTGGAATGGGTGTAATTTCTGGTGATGGAATTTCCTCTGAAGTGGGAGTAGTTTCTGGCAGTGGGGTTACTTCTGGAGTGGGTGTAATTTCTGGTGATGGAGTTTCCTCTGAAGTGGGAGTAGTTTCTGGCAG
>NZ_JBNHEQ010000019.1:18234-19744 GCF_050016015.1 Dapis hubbardiae BLCC-M172 | reverse complement strand
TACCATCGTTTTTCCAAACTTTATTTGGCTCACTCACATTAGCAACAAAAGCATCTAAATCTCCATCTCCATCCACATCTGCCAAACTTATATCGCAGCCATTCGTACTATTATCCAAGGATTGTCCGGAGTCGGTGAAGTCTCCATTCAACACCCCTGGGTAACTCCCCATAACTTCCAGTTCCAATCCCAGACTGGAGGACATCTCACCGGTCCTTACCTCCAATTCCCAATTACCACCCTTAATTGCAGCTCCAGTCAAAGTCGCCGAAGCAGCAATATCCGCCCCAGTCAAACCCCGCAACTTAGCCACAAACTCAGCCCCCGGATCTCCCGCAGCCACATTACAACCATAAAGCAGGAGATTATCAATATTCCACCGTTGCAGTTCAGTCGCATAATGCTCAAGAGTACCCAAAGTAAATTGACTATTTCCCAGATACAAACAACCAGGGGAACCATGAGAAATAATATGAACAGTTTTAACCTGTGGATATTGTTGTAAAATTCCGTCTATCTGCTCAATACCATCCCTAGCAGTATCAAGCAGGAATGGTTGAGCCTCAGCAACAACACCATCAAACAATTGCTGGTAGTTATCAACGCCAGCATCAATAAATACAGCAGTATTGAAATAGAAGTTAGTATTCATTTGACTTCTCCAAGTAAAATATTTTGTCGTAGCAAAGTTCTTGCTTGTAGTATTGCTCTAGCCCGCCAGATAGACGTGGGCTAAAGCAATACTACGAGCTTGTAATTATAAGTATTCAACCGGATTTAATATTATGAGGACTTACACATGAACACTATTTGTAGCTATTTGTAGGGTGTGTTAGCCCTGGCGTAACGCACAAAGGAACTATATAGTACCTTTGCGTAAGTCCTGATTATACTATTTCTACGGAGCAGCAGTATTCAAAACATCGCCAGTACCAGTACCCAGTTGTATCTCGTACCCTGCTGTGAAACTATTACCTTGAGCTGTGGCGCGATCGCTGTCTTCCATTGTGTCGAGACTAAAGCCAGCAGGGTCGCCCAAACCACCAATACTCAGTGTGCCAGCAGTACCAATAGCAAAAGCTGAGTTCTGTAAACCATTAGCATTAGTACCACTGTAATTAAAAGAATGAGCAGCAGCACTTTCTTTACCAACGGCAGCAGATACAGCTACACCTGTAACAGCCCCTTGATCAACAGTGAAAGCCGCATAACCTGCAATACCACCTTCACCAGCACGAGCCACAGTAGCAAATGTATTGAGAAGAACAAGACCACCGACTAGACCAAGACCACGAATAATAAGTTGTTGAGTTTTCATTTTCTTTACTCCAACGTTAGTTTTTTCTCTTCTACTAATCAGACGATTAAGGGTGGCAAGTTGTGAACTTTTTCGGGAAAATTTTTTCTAATTCCCTGTATTCAAAGGTTTCGAGATGGAATGAATGGTGGCTCAACCTAAAATAGTTCGCGTAGGTTGGGTTGAGGTAGGAAACCCAACAACAATAAAGCC
>NZ_JBNHEQ010000019.1:1662-18134 GCF_050016015.1 Dapis hubbardiae BLCC-M172 | reverse complement strand
TTGCTAAATTCCTTTCATAGTATGAGTTTAAGCCGTATAACGCACCCTACAATTTGGCTAAAATAGTTCGCGTAGGTTGGGTTGAGGTAGGAAACCCAACAACAATAAAGCCCATGTTGGGATGAGCAATTCTGGTATCCCAAGTCCACCTACACCTAGATGGTGGCTTAACCTGAAATGGTGCAATAAGTGTAGTGGATTGACACTTATGCAATGGTGCGTTACAACGGATTGCTAAATTCCTTTCATAGTATGAGTTTAAGCCGTATAACGCACCCTACAATTTAGCTCAACTTATGCAATTTCGTAGGGGCGGGTTTCACCATAGGGACGTTGCATAACAAAAATGCGTTTTCCGTTCCGGAATGCTCCGCTTTCCATGTCGCGCAGCGTTAGCGGAGCTTTGCGTTAGCAAAACGTCCGTACAACAAGTTTTCACAAGTAAGTCAGATAAACCCGCCCCCAATGATATAACCCACCGTCGGGCAGGGCGGGTTTATGTAAATCTTAGAGTAAGCATGAAAATTTACGGTGAAACCCGCCCCTACTATTGCACCATTTAAGATGAAACGGTCCACTACATTTTTCCCATGGCAAATTTCCCTTGACTCTATATTGCGCCAAAGGTATTATAAATGCGATTTGTTAACTAAAAAAAGCGATCGCCCCATTATTAAGACTGACTTAAAAACAATAACTTCCTTCTACCTCTATGTCATTAAGCAGAGGAACGAAAGCCTATTGTTGGTAAATAAATTTCTCCAAAAGGCGAACCCCTGATGTCAGATAGCTTGCTCTTGATAACCTGCTTCCTGACCAAAAAATAAGGTCTCAAACCTCCCATCTCAAAAAGATAAAAAAGAAAATTCTTGTTTCCAAGCCTCCGACTTAAGTTAGAGGTACTCTTAACTGATAACTGATAACTGGTAACTGATAACTGAACTTCACCAGGCAAAACCTCCTCCTGGGATACCTCAGCAACAACAATTTCCTCTGGCAACTCTTCAGGTTCTGACTTTTCCTTTTTCCCCGACTCAAAAACAGTCTTTTCAACTGTTCCTTCATATTCGTCTAAACGCTTGTGCAAAATAGCCCGCGCCTGGGAAATGCGCTTACGGACATTAGTACAAGAAATATGAAGTTCTGTAGCTATCTGTTGATAAGAATGCTCTTCCTGAAAATAGAGCTTAAAAGTTTCCTGTAGTCTCCCTGGTAAATTATCGATGGCCAGGCCAACAAAATTTTCCAGTTCTTGCTGCTACGCAGCAAGAACTGGATTTTCAATTTGACTGACTCCTTCTACCGATAGTGTATTATTGGCACAGCAGCACATAGCATCAGCATCCTCAAATCCTACAATACAGTGATTATTATGTTTAAGGATGTCCATGCAAAGATTGTGAGTTATGGTAGTTAACCATGCTTTGAAATTATCAATGGGTTGAAGATTCTTTCCCATTTTCTCTCTGGCCTTAAGCATAGCCATACTTAGAGCATCTTCGGCCTCCGTGGAGTTCCCTTCCATCCATTTCAGGCAGCAATGGTAGAGATAGTCTTGATATTTTTGCCACTCCTGCCAAAATACGGAATTAACATCTGTAGTTCTTTTTTGCCTATCCAACATTTTACGTTTTTATTCAGAACAGCATATTTTTGTAGGCATCCTGATTTTTTACCACTAAATAAAAAGTTTTGTAAAATTCCTGGTTAAAATTTTGTCTAAATGATAATAAAAAATTTATTTATTTATTTATTTATTTATTTAATGGCTAGATTTTCTACCCTTCAATTAATTAACTTTACTCTTCTAATATTACTTGTCTATACCTCAATCCACAATAGTAAAAACACTAGAATTTGTTGGATAATATAGAGATAATTTGTGTGAATTTACTTACAGCGGTTTTGATTTCAGTAGACCACAGTAGGGGCGAATGGCCATTCGCCCCCTACAGAGTTTTGATTATGACGATGTGGTTTATCCATCTGAAAAGCGCTGTAGGAGAGTAAAAAAAAAGTGCAATCCTGGACAGTAATTATCAGCTCTGAGTATGGAATAAAAATTTCAGTTGAGCTAAATAAAATACTGACCAGGTTTTAATTAGCACTATTATTTTGGCTTAAAATTTACCCAAATTTCAATTTCATACCTCAAATCAGCAACGCCTAAATTCTTTTTCCTCCTGACTCCTGACTCCTGACTCCTGACTCCTAAAAAATCCTATAAATTTATTTCTTGGCTTAACTCTTCTTGAACTTTTTCCCATTCATTTTCGCTTTGTGAAAGTATTTCCGTAGCTTTTTCTAAATTAAAATCTGCTCCCGACTCGATCGTACCACGAGCCATATATTCTAACTCTTTACATAGTTCAGAAAAATTAGTTGCTCCTAATAAAGCACTACTAGATTTAAGTGTATGAGAAGCTGATTTTAATGCAGCATAATCACGTTTTTTAATAGACTTTCTAATCGTACTCATGTGTTTATCGCCATCAGCAAGATAGTCTTGTATCAAAATAGCTAGGGTATCTGGTTCATCGTCATAAAGATTGCGAAAGTCTTCTATAATTTTAGGGTCGAGGGCTGGTTGTTGATCGTCTTTTGCTTCTAAAATATCATCTAAGAAATCTAAATCTAAAACTGTAGTTTCCTCAGTAACTGGTATATCCTTTGTATCTAAATTTATGAAATTATCAATTTTTGCTAATTCCTGTAAACCTGTTTCCGTATTGCTTGGCGGGATAATAGGCAATGCACTTTGAAGCGATATTGTTTCCTCCAACTGAGAAGTTGACTCTACCTTACCATTCGTAAATTGCTGTTTCTGAGTAATTGGTTTCTTTGGAGGATCTATTTTTACTAATGTTGACTCTGGAGATGATGAATGACTACTGACTCCATTTGCTGAATCAGTTTTCGATTGTGATTTTTTGTTTCGGATAGGTTTACATCTGTTTAAAGCTTGTGCTAATTTTTCGCGATGAATTGGTTTAGTCACATAATCATCCATACCAGCATTTAGACACTTCTCACGATCGCCCTGCATCGCATTAGCTGTCATAGCAATAATCCAAGGGCGTTTTTCTTCTGGGTATCTTTGACAAATTTGACGGGTTGCTTCTATTCCATCCATATTAGGCATCTGCACATCCATTAATACCACATCGTAGGGTATCCGCTTGAGAGCATCCAAAACTTCTATACCGTTAGCAGCTACATCTGCACGATAACCAATTTTTTCTAGTAAATGTATTGCCACTTTCTGATTAACTACGTTATCTTCTGCTAACAATATGCGGAGATTTGAGCGATCGCTACTTTTGTCATTCAGGTTTTGAAAATATTTCACTCCTAAACTAGGAGTTTTGGGGTTAAGTTCTCCTTCTCCTGTTGTTCCAAATACTTGCAGTAAAACATTATAAAATTGAGACTGTTTGACTGGTTTATTCAAAAATCCAGCTAGACTAACTTTTGCCTCTTGAAGTTCTCGGAAAATTTCTGCTTTGCCAATATAAGTAAACATTATTAATGGTAAAGATAACTCAGAATTGTTATTTTGTTTTGAGTTTTGTTCAGCTTCCAATTTCCGAATCTTTCTAGCTAATGTCAGTCCATCCATATCTGAAAGATTCATGGCGATAATTCCAATATCAAAAGTTCTTCTTTCTTCCAACCAGCTTAAAGCTTTAGCAGCAGAATCAGCAATTACAGGTATCATTTCCCATGATTTAACTTGTTGTTTAATTACCTCTTGATTAACAGAATGACTTTCTACAACTAATATTGTCTTGCCTTTTAAGAAACTATCAATTTCTTCAGGAAAAGGCATTGCAATTGCCTTGGCTTTAATAGTAAAATAAAAGGTTGAACCTCTGCTACCTACTTCTGATTTGACAAAGTAAGATGGTGGAGTTCCGGCAATATTTACTATAGATTCAGTCGCATAAATATTGTCAATATTTATGTCATTTTTTTTGTTATTAATACCGCCATTATCATCAATTTTGAACAGGGAGTTGTGTTTTTTGGCTTCTGGCAAATTATTGATTTCTACTGACTGAGAAACCACCCACATTTGACCGTCCATCATTTCACTTAATCTTTGACTAATGGCTAATCCTAAACCTGTACCACCATATTGTCTAGTTGTGGAAGCATCTACCTGAGAAAAAGCTTTAAATAAGCGATCCATTCGGTCTGGAGGAATACCAATACCTGTATCCTTAACGGCAAATTGTATTTCATAGTTTCCTGTGATTTTACCAGGAGTTTTAAAATTAGATATTTCTTCGTAATTTATCTCTTCTAAGAGACTATCTTCTTGATAATTTTCACCAATTTTTCTAGCACTTACAGAAACAACTACTTCTCCTGTTTCTGTAAATTTAACAGCATTTCCTAACAAATTTACCAAGACTTGACGCAGCCTTGTCACGTCTCCCACAATCATTACTGGCACTGAATCATCAATTAAACAAGCCAGTTCTAAATTTTTATGTGCTGCCCTTGGTGCTAATAATTCTAGCGCCTCTTCAACACAGCTTCTAACATCTAAAGGACTGTGTTCTAATTCCAGTTTCCCAGACTCAATTTTAGTAAAGTCAAGAATATCATTAATAATAGTTAGCAGTGCATCCCCACTGGTGCGAATAGTCTCTACAAAATCTCGTTGTTCATGGGTTAATTCCATATCTAATAATAAACTTGTCATTCCAATTACACCATTCATGGGGGTGCGAATTTCGTGACTCATCATTGCTAAAAATTCGCTTTTCGCACGGTTAGCTACTTCTGCTGCTTCTCGCGCTTGTTCTAAAGCTTTATTCTGACTTTCTAATTCTTGTTTATGGGTAACTTCTGACTCTAATATTTGTGCTTGAGCTAATGTTAATCCTACCTGAGATGCCACCTCTTCTAATAAGTCTATTTCATCCTGTTTCCATTGACGCATATAATCACATTGATGTAAATTAATAATGCCATTTGGTTGTCCTTGATAGGAGGTACGAACTGCCAACATTGACCTAACTTTTAGCCTCCGGTACATCGGTGCGGATGATTTTAATAGAGGATCTGAAAATACATCTGGAGAGGCGATCGCTTTGTCTTCTGCTAATAATTGTTCTGTATGAGAATTGTAGGTAACAGCAATATCTAAATCCAATGTTGATTCATAGTTTGCTTCCAAATATTCAGCGACACAAGGTAGGTGTGGATAGGGTTCAGCAACATAGCTATGAATTGAACAACGGTTAACTCCAAATACTCTTCCAATTTGGGTAGCAGTAGTCTGAACAATTTCTTTAGTATCTAACTTTGAGCAAATTTCTTGGGTAATTTGTTTGAGTAATAAAAAGTGCTGATATTTTGTTTGCAAAGCTTCTGTCTCATCTTGTCGCAACAATTCACCGCCAATATAAGTTGCCATTAATTTTAAAACTTCTATATCTGTTGCACTCCATTTATTCTTGGCAAAACGACTGGTAAAACTGAGGGTGCCATAAACTCTTCCTGAGACAAAAATTTTAGTACCAATATAAGATGCGACACGACGCACAGTATAAGCTGGATGATGTCGCCACTGAGAATCTTTAGCTGATTCGATCGCGAGGGGTTCATTGTATCGCAATACTTCCCGGTCAAATGTTTGTTCCAGGGCGAAAGCGTCTCCTTTAGCTATTCCAAATAGGAAGTATTCTGGTAGATGAGCTGCAATAACTTCATAACGTTCTCCTAAAACTTGCCCTAATAAACCTATATCCATACCAAAACGACGGCATCCCATTTCAAGCAATGCAACTATTCTGCTTTCAAAGGAACTACCTGCACCTGTAGTGACTTCATACAGTTCTCTGATTGCTTTTTCACGCGCTTGTAAGTGTTGTTGGGTGGCGATATTTGCAGAAATATCACTTAGGGTACTTACCATACCAGTAATATTATCTTCGCTATCAACTACCAATGTACTCTTCATTTCTATTGGACAATAGTTTCCGTTTTTGGTTAACAACTTTAATTGATAGCAACCTGCAATTAATTTGTTACTAATAATAGCTAACTCTGTATTTTCTGGATTATTTTCTATATCTTCTGGATGAATATAGTCTAAAAAATTCTTACCCAAACTATTTTCGGGTGTAAAACCTGTAATTTTTTCCCATGTATTATTTAAAAAAATTAAGTTACCTTTAGCATCAGTTTGCCAAACTATTTCTTGAAAATTATTAATTATTTTGCTATAATTTTCTACTTGAGACCGTTGTTGTATTTCTGTTTCTTTTGCCTGAGTAATATCAACAAAAGTTCCCACCATTCTCACTGGCGTTCCTGATTTCCATATAGCTTTTCCCCTGTCTAAAATCCAGATAAAACGATTATCTTTACATTTAATTCGATATTCTATTCGATAAGTTGGATTTTTTTTAGCTAAGTGTTCTTGAACAGCAGCACTCACTTTATCTATATCCTCTGGATGAATTCTATTTAACCATTCATCGATTTTGTGAGAAATTTCATCATCTGTATAGCCTAAGATCTTTTTCCACTGAGAAGAGTAGAAAATTTCATTAGTTTTGATATTCCAATCCCAAACTCCATCTTCATTTCCTTCAATAGCTAGAGCTGCAATTTCTTGTTCTTTCAAGTGACTTTCTGCTAATTTTTGCCGTTCAATGGCAGATTTTTTAAGTTTTTCATCGGCTTGATGCAGTTGGATAGATGTTTGTTCTATATAATTATGAAAACGAATTAATGATTGATATAATGATTTGCCTAGAAGTATTTGTTGAATAATTTTTGTCGGAGTAATAAGATTACCTATCTTGCCTGTAGAAGTTTGCACAATTAGAGGTAGTAGGTAATAATTTTTTTTCATTAAACCTAAAGCTACTTCTAGGCTTGCATGGGAGCGTATTAGGACAGGTAAGTTGTTACAAACTATCTCCGCTTTAGTTTTATTAAAGTCTATTTTTAATGCCTGTAGTTGTACTATATCTCTACTACTAATTGTACCTAGAATTTTGGTTGATTTTTGATGTTGTGAATTTTGTTTTTTTGGGTTACTTTCAGTCTGATTTTTAGGTTTGTTTTCTTGGGCTTCGATAATCAGAATATAACTGACATTATGGGTAAACATCAGTTGGGTAATTTGCCTAATTGATAAAGATAATGAAGCTTGGATAACTTGAGATTCATGGATTTCTTCTAACTGATTAATTGAAATTAATTTGGCTGGTAATTTTAAGTATGAATCAAAAGTTATTTTGAGAGGTAATGATGAATGCTTCTGATTTTTTACTACATTATCCTGGACTTCTAAATCTTGATTAACAGCAATATTTTGATTATTTAATGATTTATTTTGACTATTGACTATTGATTTTTGACTTTTGTTATTTGGATCGGGCTGATTAAAAATAAAACTACGGCCAGTAACTAGGCCAATAAGTTCTTCTAAGTCATCAACGATTGGTAGGTGGTTGATTTGATGTTTTTCTAGTAGTGCAAAGAGAGCAAAAATATCTGGAATTTCCGATAGTTGGGCTGTTATTATGGATCTAATCATAATTTGAGCAATCGGAAATCCACTCAGAGGAGCGCCGATAGAGGCTAACTGTACTAAGTCTCGCTCAGTAAATATACCAATGATTGGCCCTAAAGATTGTACCCTTGTATCTGGAGAATGGGAATTCTCAATTTGGTCTGGGGATTCGGCACTGCGATCGCCTGGTTCTATCGCAGAAGAAACCAGGATGGTCTCACTGGTAGGAGATGGTTTTTCTATGATTAGCACACAACTTGAACTTGTACTACTCATGGAGACAATGACATCTTCTACAGGAGTTTCTGGTGTAGCGGTAAGAGGATGGTAATCGATAGCCTGACTGATGGAGGGAATAAACATCTTGCAATTACTCTGATGGTGTTTGCTAAAAATTGTCAATGTGGGTTTTCGTCCCGAATAATGCAATTTTGGAGGTTTCCTTTGGTGGGAGTAATATAACTGTTCGGTCATAACTCCCCCTATTTCCAGAATATTTCCTAATTAATGTTAATTCCCACATTTTGCAGCTAATTATTAATCAGGGACGTAATTGTTAACTAACAACTGATAAATTGAAACATTGACACCCTTAATATTAATTTTATGGGTTTTAAACCTAATTTATGTAGTCTGCACCTGATAATTTGATTCTCTTTTGGACCAGTCGTCAAAGTAAATGCTGAAAATATGCTGAAACTTTATGCCAGGATTAAGCCTAAAAAAATATGTAGAAATATTAATATTTGCTGACTCTTTAAAATATCATTTACTCTGACTTTTGTCAAGATATATTTCTATAGTATATATATTATTAAAATTTGATAGTTCTGAGGAACTTCATAAAAAGTAAATAGACAATTATTAAGTAATTAATCAGTTAGAAACTGCTGGAGTGAATATACTGTGACTTTTGAAGAGCTGATTCAGAAGGGAGGCCCTGCTATGTGGCCTCTATTAGTTTTATCAATTTTGTCCCTAAGTACCATAATCGATCGCCTCTGGTTCTGGACAAATCTATTAATTAAGGAAAAACAAACGGTTAACCGGGTATTAGAGGCGGCACGCCGGGACTGGAGTATAGCAACAGAAATGGCGAGACGTACCCTAAAACAACCTATTGGTCGTTTTCTCTACGCACCTTTACGGTTACAAAACCCAGAGCCAGAAGTGTTTAAATTGGCACTGGAGGCTGCCGCCGATGATGAGTTGGCCTCTATGCGGAAGGGAGATAAGTTATTGGAAGGGGTAATTGCTTTGGCTCCCATGTTAGGCTTACTGGGTACTGTTTTGGGTCTGATTGGTTCCTTGGGTTCGATTCGCCTGGGTGACTTGGGTACTTCTTCAACTGCTGGAGTAACAGTAGGTATTGGTGAAGCTTTAATTAGTACGGCTGCTGGTTTGGTAGTAGCTATTTTTAGTCTGGTATTTTATCGATTATTTCAAAGTTTGTTATTTAATCAAATCAAGGTTTTTCGGAAAGCTGGAAATGAGTTGGAATTGCTCTACCGACAATATTGGCAACAGCTATCTTTAAATAAGTACAATTCACAAGATAAAAATACTTATTTTTACTCTTCATGGGTGGAGAATTCTCGAAATACTTCAGATACTTTAGAACAGGATAAAAAGCCAACAGATTCTTCACCGGAAAGTGATGTTGAACAACCTCCAGATGAGCCTAATAATAACTGAATAAAAATCTAGCAATTATAGCATTCAGCATTCAGCTATCAGCTTTTTGTAGTGGTATAAAACAAAAAAGCAAATTATTTATTGAAACAAAATAATATTGACTTGAAAAAATATGAAACTTAATCAAGAGTTTGCTAGTGAAGAAGTTAGGATTGAATTAATACCTCTAATTGACGTAATTTTTTGTATTCTGACTTTCTTTCTTTTAGCTGCTTTGCAGTTAACCCGTCAGCAAGCAATTAATGTTGATTTACCAAAAGCTAGCACAGGTAAACCTCAATCACAAGATATGTTACTGGTGAGTGTGAATGAGGTGGGAAAAACTTTTATTGAACAACAACCTGTGAATGCTGTGGAACTGGAAAAGTTTGTGCGTAGATATAATCAGGTTAATCCCAGGGGGGTTGTTGTATTGTATGCTCCTAAAGAGGCAAGATACAATGATGTTGTGCAAGTTTTAGATTTGTTGCGAGAGGTGGGAGGCGATCGTGTAGCTCTAGCAACTTTACCTGGTTCGCCTCAAACTGGTGCTGGCAATACTTCTGGGCAGTCAGTTACTCCCTCTGAGTCTGACGAAAAACCTACTCCAGCAAGAACAGTCGATCCTAATGAATATAAGTTACCTCCTGCTCCTGGAACATCACAATAGAGTCATTTTAGTTAGTAGTAACAATTCGCGAAGTGTCACTACATCAGCTATCAGCTCAAATCAAAACTATTGGTTGTAAAAGATTTTAATTTTATTAATGTCCTAATACTTTTTTATAGTGCTATATAAAAATCTTTTGCTTGTTGCCTATTTTTGCTAAAAGTCAATCATTAAGAAACCGGGTTTGTTTTAGAGATATCACAATACTGATATCTGTTTGCACAAGCCCGGTTTCCAGTTTCTGTACTGTTTTATCATCAATTCCCGTTAAATTAAAGATAATAACGGGAAAATGTTAATATACCTCTATATTGTTTTAACTAAAAAAAATTTAAACTTGATTTGAACCTACTTCCAGTAATTTTTCCAATCTTGCCGTTGACCAGTATTCCGTAGGGTAGGCGATCGCAAAAATAGACGAAAGTCGAATCAACCATGTCACCTGCTTAAAAGAATCATCTTCTTCGTCATATTCATCTGGTGGCACTAAGACCATAATTTCTACAAAATCTTTTGTTAAAGTAATAGGGAAACCATAGTAACTTTCCTCAGCTTCAATGCGGACTTTACTACCATTTTCTAATGCTTCTTTTAATCTTTGGTAGAGAAGATTAGACTTTTTTAATTTGTCTTTTTTGGCCACAATTATTCTCCCTAAGTCTTATGTTGCAATTTAGCACTTTTAAAAGTACATAAGTACAACTGCACAATTAACTCAGAAGCAGTCCCGACAGTTGCAACTGACCAAAGTTAATTGTATCTGCTTGAATTTTAACGCGATTGGGAACTTTTTTAACGCCTTCATCGCTTAACCGCATTCGATTGTCAGGAAATCCGTACATGGTTGTGGATGGGTTGAGGTACTCCCAGTGCTAATACCAATTGGAAAAAAATTGCTACTAGCAAAAAAATCTAGCTTCTTTTCCGGGTTGATTATTAATCAAATAATGAAAATACAAAATGGTATTAGCCTTCTTCCTTCCTACTTCTTCCGAATTACAAATTCATATTTTCCAGACTTGGCACATTGACCTTCTTACTTCCTCCTTCTTACTTCTTACTTCTTACTTCTTCGTTATTCCGAATTACAAACTCATATTTGCCCGATTTAACACTAGGTTTTACTTGAACTAATACTGACTTATCCTTGTCGAGAAACTGGCGATCGCCTAACTCTCCAAACTTAATTTTTCCTGTTACTCCTTCTACAGAAAAATCACGACTAGATAAAATTCTTTGTAACTGTTTACGAGAATAATTACCCATCATTTCATCCATTGCTTTAATAATAGTTTTAGTTGCATCATAAGATGTAGCAGTACGCCAACTAACTTCAGCATTCCAAAACTTTTTAGCTGTTTGAGCAAATTCAGAATTAGGGTAACGATGCCAGGGAATAGCAATACTTAAATTTGTTTTATATGCTTGTTGACCAGCATCTTTTAATACCCTAGGATTATAAACAGAATCTCCACCCAATAATTTCAATCCTTTGGCATTATCAATTATGCCTATGGTATTACTTAAAGTTCTGTCTGTAGCAGGAACTAAAAGCATTATTTCTGCACCTTGATTTTTTGCTTCTTCCACACAGTCATTAGCACTAAAATTTCCGAGTGAAATATCACATTTATGTACAAATTTTGCTGGTAGTAATTTCTCAAATTCTTTAGCTAGAGATTGACTGTAACTATTCCCAGGTATATAGGCAACTGCTATTTTTTTATCTACCCAATTTTGTTTGCTTAGATAACTAAATAAAGCTTGACTTGCCAAACGGTCGCTCGGTGAAATGTTAAATACAAATTTACCAAAATTTTTCAAATGAATAGAAGTGCTAGTAGGAGAAATAGCCACAAGTTTAGCTTCGTTATAAATATCTCCAGCTTGTAAAGTCATATCACTGGAATAGTGACCAATAACAGCTAAAATTTTCTCATTTTCTGCCAGAGCGCTAGCAATTTTTTCAGCAGTTTTTGGCAGATATTCATCATCAGCAATAGTAACTTGTATAAATTTACCATTCAAACTACCAGAGCAATTTAGTGTACTTTCAATATTTGTAATAGCTAGAGAAATTTTATTCAAACCACAATTAAATTCACTTTGAGCTTGAGCAACTCCTCGCAAAATCTCCTGAGCAATATCTGACTCCTGACTAATTGGAATACTTACGGCAATTTCTATCTTTTCCCCAATATTAGTATTAGACTTTTGTTGAGCAATTGCATTATTCAAATAAATCAAAGTTTCCGGGTCATTTTTCTTGACTTGGAGAGACTGACGAAATTGAGCGATCGCCTGACCAAATTTGCCACTATTAAACTCCTGAATTCCCATTTCTTTTTCAGGGGTTTTCACTGAAGAAATTAAGAGCTTTTCTCCCTGACTAATATTTTGATAAATGTCTGGTGTTTGTGTAATATTTGGAGGTTTATTTTCAACTAAATTTATCGCCAAAATTGCCAATAAAAATCCGGCTGTCAACCCTAACGGTAGCTTAAATTTATTGATAAATTTCTGCCATGAATTTGGATGAATTAACTGCTGCCAATTCAGAGAATTAGACAAAGCTGTTTCTTGAATACAAATAGTAGGCAACCACATCGCCCCTGGATAAAGCTTTTCAAAATGTTCTAACCTTCCTTTTGCTATTTGCACAGACTCAAACAAGGATTTATTATTAGCAAACTCCGCGAAAAAATACTCCAAAAACTTCACTGCCACCATGTCTGGAACAGGTTCTCGCATAACAATAATTCGTGATAAACCAAGGTTAGCCAATTGATTTGCTAAACCCAAACCATCACAGGAATTAAAAATTGCTAACTGCAACCCTTTATCTATTGCATATTTCAAAGAATTTTTAAACTCTTCAATACTTAATCTATCCTCCTCATTCAAATCTATCCAACCAATTGAACCATCTTCTTTACTACAACTATGACCAGCAAAAACTAAGATATGATAACCAGGTTCTTCCCGCAAAGTATTAGATAAAATCTCCCTAGTTGGTTGATTTAAAAATTTTATTTCCGCACCCTTTTCTTTTAACTTTTGAATTACCTCTAAATCTAACTCTGTATTAATACCATCACTCTTGCCAACTATTGCAATAATTCTTACTTTCGATAATTTACGAACTCCTTTAAATCTACCCTTACCCTTAACTCGGATAGCAATTTCTGTTTGAGGAAAACGAGACTCAAATAAACTCCATTCTTGCCAAGGAATTCGACATAAATTAGGATTTTGAATATCCAAAAATAAGCGAATTTCTTCTCCAGAAGATTGTAGAGAACTTAAAACAGCAATTAACTCATCTCGTATAGGTTGCCAACTACTCTCACCACTATCCAGCCATTGATTAAGAGTAATTTTAACTTGTTCTTTTTGTTCAGAACTAGAATAATTAATGACCGATTTTGGACTAAGGCGAGTTGCTACTTTCCGCACATCTTCTAACTCATAGTAAGCTTCTTTCCATTCTTTAAAAGATGTTTCTAGTTGAGAAGGTAAACATGGCAAGAAACCATCAATGGAATGAAAATTAGTATCTTTAGTATCTATTAAAGTTAAAGTTACATGAAATTTATCATTAACACTATCAATCAGTTTAATTTTAATTATTTTCATAGTTATAGTAATTCCTATACTGGTAAGGTACAAAATTCGCTTGTTTTAGACAACAAGGAACAGGGGATAGAATAGAAATAAAGATAGGTATAGGTGTACTTCATTAGTCTGAGAAACGCTATAGTCATTCTGAATAAGACTGGGACGAGTTTTCCCTTGCCTAGAAAGGGTTTCAGCCAAAAAAGTGTTTCATCCTTATTTGAAATGACTATATATCAAAATAATTGGGTCTAAAGTTCCGCATTTTAAGGCAAAATGTTTTTGGAAGATTACTCAAAATCTCTATTACAAAAACAATTTCTGTAAGGGCGAATGGTCATTCGCCCCTACTAACTTCTAAATTCATTAACCATCCTCTTAAACTACAAAATTTTCTCTAATTACTTGCTCACCTAAATTCATTTCTACAGTAAATTGTTCTTGAGGTTTACAGCCAAATTCTAATTGTATCCAATCATCTGTTTCCCTCGCTTCAGCTTCCATACAATAATTGCCAGACTCATCCAATATTTGCACTTGTAAACCAATAGGTAAATAGAGAATTTCATCAACAGGATAAAGCCTTACACAAATATCTATTTCTTCCTCAAATTTAGCTGTAACTTTTACCACGAATACTGTAGCTTGCTGAGTTGCTCCACTACCCCAATTAATAATTTTTCCACAACTAATAGTTGGTACTTCTGAATCTGAAGTACTTTTCCTTAAACTTCTCATATTAGTATCAGGTAATAATTCTGAAGGTTGCCATTCTGTCTGGAAAATTCCGGCAAACCACTGCCGTAAGTTAATAAATTTTTGACACCAATCAATTTCGTCAATTAATGTGTCTAAAGAATCTATTTCACTCACAAAAATAGATTCTTGAAATTGGTTAATCTTTCTTCCAGAAACAAATCCCAATAGTTGTACTTGGTTTAAATCTTCCTCAAATTGAACTGCCATATAACCAATTCTATTTTCGGTAACTTCTGGAGGTAAATCAAACTCTTTTTCCCCTGGTAATACCGGACGACATTCCAACTTGCCAATATTTGGTAAAACTAAGTCAGCTACATTAAATATTGCTCTCAAACCATCATCCCAACAATCACTTTGATGAATAGCTGTTTGAATATTTATCCATTTTAAATAAGTTTGCACTGCCACAACAGCAAGAGTATTTAGATAAACTTGTTTTCCTTTTTCTGGAGTTGCTTGTTCCGCTGCAAATTGTGCTGCGTATTGATGAGCTTCAGCAGTTAAAAAAACTGTTAATGGTTGTGCTAAAGTTAGGGTCATGGTTGTTCTCCAAATTTACTACTAATTTCTTGTAACAAAGGAAGACATTTGCGCTTCCAGTGAGAATAAAGGGTTTGGTTACTAATATTAATTTCTCTAGAAATATTAGATATTTTTTGTTCTTCTAATAATAACCGAATGGCTAATACATGACAGTTACATTCAGGATGTTTTTTAGGATGAGATTTTTTAAGTTTTTCTTCTGGGTCTTTCTTAATATATTCCTGAACTGCAAGACCTTGCCTTTGACGTTTGGCTTGTTGTAGTTCAGCAATTTTAATTTCCAATAAACTGAGAGTATTAGCTGGTAATTTTTCACCTAAAGTTGTTGACTGTCCTTCATCATCATTAATAGGTTTATCTATACTCTCATTTTGATATTTATTATCGGCAATATATAAATCTCGGACGCGCCATTTCAAATAACCATTAATCCAAATTACAAAACTTTTTTCCCAAGGAGAAGTAGGATTAAAGTTTTGAATATTTTTGCTTGCCCATTCTAAAGTACGATTAAAAGCTTCTGGATAATTTTGGTGAGATGACCTATATAATCCTGGTAGTTGTTGGATTAGTATCAGTAATCTATTTAAAGCTTTCTGGCGTTCTGGACTAGGGTTTTGAGATTGACATATTTGGGTAATTAGGTCTCGCAGTTGGTCTTCCACGGCGATCCTCCTATAACAATGGTTGAATGTTCTGAGTTTAGCCCATCAACCACAAATATATATTTGGCTTACCTTAATTTTTAACCCTCTCCTTTTTATATATCTGCCTGTCAAAAGTTTTTTATGATTTAGGGGATATGATTGAATTTTTGATTTTCAAATTAGGGGGTAAGGAATTGTAGGGACGTTCCATGGAACGTCCCTACAAGAACATTTTTTTTATTCGTGAGCATCATGCTCACACTAGGTATTTTCTAATCGCTGCAATTCCCTTTTTGCCCACTCCCGCAGTTCTTCATGTGGATCATTTTCTGCTCTATCTTGTAATAGTGGGAGGGTTTGCGGATGATCTAGGTAATGTTTGAGTATTGCCTCTAGTGCAGTTTGTCGAGGGTTGTCTTCCCAGTCTTCTTCCTCTTTACAAGGATCGTTGAGGGCAGTGTTGTAAAACAATTCAAACATTCCGGGTTCATGTTTCCAACCAGTTGCTATTTGTCGAACTGCTTCACGTCGCACAGTCGAACTATCATCAGACACTACCCGTTGCTTGAGTAACTCCAAAGTTTCTGAGTTATTTTTCCAACCAGTTGCTATTTGTTTTACTGCTTCACATCGCACATCCAAATCATCATCAGATACTACCCGTTGTTGGAGTAATTCAAAAGTTTCTGAGTTATCTTTCCAAGCAGTTGCTATTTGTATGACTGCTTCACATCGAACACCCAAATCATTATCATATACTGCCCGTTGTTGGAGTAATTCAAAAGTTTCTAAGTTATCTTTCCAACCAGTTGCTAATTCTCCTACTGCTCTAATTCGCACCAGAAAATCATTCTCAGACACTAACAGTTGTTTGAGTAATTCAAAAGTTTCTGGTTTATCTTTCCAACCAGTTACTATTTGTTGTAGTGCTTCACCTCGCACATCCGAATTATCATCATACACTGCCAGTTGTTTGAGTAATTCAAAAGTTTCTGGTTTATCTTTCCAACCAGTTACTATT
>NZ_JBNHEQ010000019.1:1188-1562 GCF_050016015.1 Dapis hubbardiae BLCC-M172 | reverse complement strand
ATCATACACTGCCAGTTGTTTGAGTAATTCAAAAGTTTCTGGTTTATCTTTCCAATCAGTTACTATTTGTTGGAGTGCTTCACATCGTACACCCGAATCATCATCAGACACTACAATTTGTTGGAGTAATTCAAAAGTTTCTGGTTTATCTTTCCAACCAATTGCTAATTTTTCTACTGCTTTACGTCGTACACCAGGGTCATCATCAGACTCTACAAGTTGTTTGAGTAATTCAAAAATTTCTGGTTCATTTTTCCAACCAGTTGCTAATTTTTCTACTGCTTCAAGTCGCATACCTGACTCATCATCAGACTTTACCAGTTGTTTGAGTAATTCAAAAATTTCTGGTTCATTTTTCCAACCAGTTGCTAATT
>NZ_JBNHEQ010000019.1:0-1088 GCF_050016015.1 Dapis hubbardiae BLCC-M172 | reverse complement strand
TTTCTACTGCTTCACGTCGCACATAGGAATTACGATCAGACACTACAATTTGTTGGAGTAATTCAAAAGTTTCTGAGCGCTCTTTCCAAACAGTTGCTAATTGTTGAACTGCTTCACGTCGCACCTGCCAACTCTCATCAGAAACTACTCTTTGTTTGAGTAATTCTAAAATTCCGGGTTCATTTTTCCAACCAGTAGCTATTTGTTTCACCGCTTCACTTCGCACATCTGAATTTTCATTAGACACAACCCATTGTTTGAGTAATTCTAAAATTTCCGATTCATTTTTCCAACCAGTAACTATTTGTCGCACCGCTTCAACTCGCACATCCGAATCATCAGAGATAACCCATTGTTTGAGTAATTCTAAAATTCCCACCTCATGTTTCCAACCAGTAACTATTTGTCGGACTGCTTCAACTCGCACATCCGAATCATCAGAGATAACCCATTGTTTGAGTAATTCTAAAATTTCCGGTTTATCTTTCCAACCAATAGCTATTTGTCGCACTGCTTCAACTTTTAAACTTCAATTCAGAAAGTTAGATGTCATCTGGGCACACATTCTCTAATTTTAGCTTATTAACTTTAGATTAGCAGAAGGTTGAGAGATTGGCAATGTAATATAACATACTATAATATGTAATATTGTACAATAGATGAATAAAACATCAATTTATGGAAAACAGAGCGATCGCTACTCATGTAGGTTGGGTTGAGGAAGGAAACCCAACCTAATGTTAAATTCGTCAGCCAGATGCTCACACTAGCTATTTTCTAATCGCTGCAATTTCTTTTTTGCCCACTCCCGCAGTTGTTCGTCTGGGTCGTTTGCTGCTATGTCTTGTAATAGTGGGAGGGTTTGCGGATGGTCTGGATATTGTTTGACTATTGCTTCTAGTGCTGTTTGTCGAGGGTTGTCTTGATATTCATTTTTACCTTGAAAGGGGTCATTGAGGGCGGTATTGTAAAACAATTCAAACATTCCCTCTTCATTTTTCCAACCAGTAGCTATTTGTCGCACCGCTTCACGTCGCACACTCCAGCTCTGATCAGACACAACCCTTTGTTTGAGTAATTCTAAAATT
>NZ_JBNHEQ010000018.1:10563-33950 GCF_050016015.1 Dapis hubbardiae BLCC-M172 | reverse complement strand
AACGTCCCTCCTCCACCTAATCAAATATAGCAAGGTTTTTGAGAAATGGTATTACTTCGTATAGGATTATTAATAAAAAAAAGCTATTTGCGTAGCATTCCGCAGGAAAAAGTGAAGGGTAATACCTGAATGCTTACCCAAATACATTAGGGAATTCTCTATTCCCTGTTTACTTACAACAAAAATTTATTGTCTTAAGCAAAAGACTTACTGCTACAGCGATCGCCACAATAGATAGTTGCTCAAAAAAAGTAAAAAAATTTTAATTATACCATAAAATACTTTTGCAAGAGGTCTATTATTTCTGCCTCCTAAATCATGACTGATTATTTATAACTGTTCATTCGGACATGATATAAGTAGTAATATTTCCTAAGTATTTGGCATTGCATCATTATGGGATAATTTTGATATGTACAAAAAAAATTTCTCTTATCTATCAACAGTTTGAGCTGTTCCAAATTTAACTGCCATTTCACAAATATGTAACGCCATATTTTCTCAAATATTGCTATTAAAAAATCAAGCGTTGCTGAAGAAATCTATAATATTAAAGAAGTCAGAAGCTAAAAAGAAGTTTTTTCCTAAACTTTGAGGGAGTATGTCTGATTTGTCATTAAATTTTAGACTCAAAATTTATATTCTCAGAAGTTTCATAACTAAAATTAGCAACTCCAAAAAACAGACATTATGAACAGTATCAATGATTTTAATATAGTAGTAATTGGAGCTGGTCCAGCAGGCTGTCAATGTGCTAGAAGTTTAGCAAAATTAGGATACAAAATTTTATTAGTTGAACAACATGAAACATTTCAAAAAAATGACTTTTCTAGTGCAGCAACTCCCCAAGAAACTCTGGATAAATTTAACTTACCAAAAACAGTAGTTGGTAGTTCTTGGCAGAAAATTAGTATTGTTACAACCAACATTAATCATACCTGGGCATCCTCCAAAACTTTAGGAGCAGTTTTAAATTTTGCCAAACTTAGAGAATTTTTAGCAGGAGAAGTAGAAACTTATGGCGGTAAAGTTTGGATGGGTTGTCGGTATACTAAACACTTTCAAGAAAATGGAAAAACTATTGTAGAAATGAGGCGTTTTGGTGGTAAAAAATTTACCGTTAGTACAGAAGTTTTGGTCGATGCAACCGGACCAGCAAGAGCAGTTATGTACGATAAAAAAAATAGACAACCTCAGTTTTTAACCGCTGCTGGAATTGAATATTTAATTGAAGTCGAACCAAGGGAATATGATAAATATGCTAATGATTTAATTTTTTTCCTAGGTCATAAATGGATGCCGAAAGGTTATTCTTGGATATTTCCTATGGAACCAGAAAAACAAAGACTAAAAATAGGTGTAGCAAGATTTAATTTAGAACATAAACAAATAGTAGAAACAAAATCAATGAGGTGGTATCTAGAACTCTTAATTCAAGATTACATGAAACTTGAAAAATATAAATTAATAGATACCCATGGTTCAACTGTTAAATATTCTGTAGGACTAAAAGATATTTATTATCAAGATAATATTATTGCCATTGGTGATGCAGTATCTACTATTAATATGTTGGGCGGGGAAGGTATTAGACATGGTATGGAAAATGCAGAAAGAGCTAGTAAATATATTGAAAAATATCTCAATAAACACCTATCTAGTTTTCGTCCCTACCAAAGAGAAATGCAGATAAGATATACTCTTAAATGGAATATTTCTGAACAAATGGGTCGCAGAAGATATATGCAGGATAGTGATGATTTAATTGATAAAGGAGTCAAGTATTTAAAATCTTTGACAGTAGAAGATATGATGAATATTTTGTTTGAATACAATTTTCAAAAGTTGTATAAAGGATTAGGTAAATATATACAACGTAAGCTTAAATTAGGATGGCAACAAATTAATAATTTATTCTGTTTTAGGTAGTAGAGAGTAGGGAGTAAGGAGTAGTAATTCGGGAAATAGGGGATAGAAAAATAGAAAAGAAGAAAAACAATTGTACCTCAGTAACTTCAGAGCTGAATGCTTATCTAAAGTTTAAATTTCCCCTATTGCCAAACCGAACTCTTCCCCAAATCCCTAACTTTATAGAAGTCTTATTGTATCTTTGTTGTATATTAAATTTTGAGGAAATTAGGAAATAATATCAAATCCAATAGCATTGGTATAATTAGATAGTTAATTAGGAGTCAGAAGTAGTAGGGGCGAATGGCTATGTGCTAACGCAAAGCTCCGCTAACGCCCGTACAGGAGTTAGGAGGGAAGAGAATTTAGGAATATTTGCTAATGGCTGAAGATGAAACATTTTTTTATACCGAATTAAGCGGATTTGATCTAACGAATAGGAATAAAAATACTCCCATACTCCCTATGTTCTTTATCTATTTTTAAATAGAACAAAATCGGTTCTATATTGTATTGTCGTTTATCAAAGAATCACGGAAAAATATAATGTCTAAAATTACAGAAGTTAATCCGATTATTTGGGAAAATAACCAGGTTTTATTAATTGATCAAACTCGTTTACCAGGAGAATATAAAATTGTAGAAATTAACAGTTCTGAAGAGATGGCAAAAGCTATTAAAACAATGATAGTTCGTGGGGCACCAGCCATCGGTATATCAGCAGCTTATGGAATGTATTTAGGAGCAAAAGAAATTTCCATAACTGATAGAAATGAATTCTTAAAACAGCTAGAAGAAATAGCAGTAATGTTACGACAAACTCGCCCAACTGCTGTTAATTTATTTTGGGCAATTGAGCGAATGTTAAAAGTAGCAAATCAAACTAATGGAGCTGTAGAAGAAATTCAAACAGCCTTATTAGAAACCGCTAAAAATATTCATGCAGAAGACTTACAAACTTGTAAAAATATAGGCGATCGCGGACTTGAAGTTTTACCAACTACTCCAGAAAAATTGAACATATTAACCCACTGTAATGCTGGTGCTTTAGCAACTGCTGGTTATGGTACAGCTTTAGGTGTTATTCGTTCCGCGTGGCGAGAGGGAAGATTGGCCAAAGTCTACGCTGATGAAACCCGTCCCCGTCTCCAAGGAGCAAAACTTACTACTTGGGAATGTGTCCAAGAAAACATACCCGTCACCCTAATTAGTGATAATATGGCAGCCCATTGTATGAAACAAGGTTTAATTCATGCTGTAGTAGTGGGAGCTGACAGAATAGCAGCAAATGGGGATACTGCCAATAAAATTGGTACTTATAGTCTAGCTATTGTGGCCAAAGCACATAACATTCCCTTTTTTGTAGCTGCACCCCTATCAACTATAGACTTTAAAATATCTGATGGTAGTCAAATACCAATTGAAGAAAGGGATGCCAAGGAAATATATCAATTAGGAGAAACGCGCATTTGTCCAGAGGGAGTAGAATTTTATAATCCGGCATTTGATGTTACACCTGCCGAATTAATTGCAGGAATAATGACAGAATATGGTACAGTTGCGCCGGGAGAATTAGAACAATTTAGGATCAAGCAGTTAGTTTAATTATTGCTCTGCTGATTAATTCTCGCGCGCATTGACAGATCAAGGTAAGTGACTTTATAGGTCTTGAAAAAGTACAAGGTTTTCGCTCCTTAAAGCTCAAAAAGTTAAGATTTTGGTTGACTATAGCAGAAAAATCAAGGGATAATTCTTCCTCCTGCCTCCTCGCTCATTCCCCACTCCTCCTGACTCCTGTACGGGCGTTAACGATAGTTATGCGAAGCTAACGGCCGTTTCGCGGAGCGACATGAAACGCCCCTACGAGGACTGACTCCTACCCCTACCAAAATACTTTTTCAGCAAACCCTAATTAGATGTCTCAGAAGTACGGGGTGTTAACAAGAAAAGCTCTAATGTGCCATTAACCTTAATTTTGTAAACTTCTTCAGCTTTAAACTTCTTTTCAATGCCAGCCAGTAAGGTTGGTGATGGATTAGCATATGCTAACCAGATGCGCGATCTAGTTTTTGGTAAACTTTCCAGCCAACTTTCTACAGCTTGGGGATCATCTTTAGGTGTGTCTATTCTTACCTCAATAGTTGCAGAACCCCTATAGTAATGATTCAGCGCTCTGGGAATTGACTGATTAGCTTTCCAAACAATTACATCCCCAGACTGCTCGTTGGTTTGAATCAGTTGGACAAAACCCCGCCAATCTTCTCGATCCTTTACTGTATAGTAACGCTTTAACCCCCCACCAACAGCAACGAAATATATCAGAGCGATCGCCACTGCTGGAATTCGCCACCTACGCCAAACCACCATAAACCCTGCTGCCAAAAGAATAAAGATATAGGGGGCAGTAAACATAATATAGCGATCTACCCAGATAGAACGGGAAATTTGAGAAACTAAAAATATTGGAATTAAAGGTAAAAATCCCCAAGCAGCAGCCCAACCAAGTTTATATGAATTTCGTTTTTCAAAAAAAGCTAAACCTATTAAGCTGGCTACCATTACCGAGTAGAGATTGTAAAACCAGAAAATGGCCTCTGAATTAGCTCTGCCAAATGACCAAGCGGTAAAACGACCAGGTTGTAGTAGTACATTAATAATAGTGGGGGCAGATTTTAAGTTAGCTGTTACATTTTCTAAACTTGTTTCTACTGTTCCTCTAAATCCACCCATAAAGTTAGCCGAAGTAATAGCTATATTAATTACCAGAGGAGACCATAATAGAATAATAGCAATCAACCCAGCAACAAAACTCAATAATACACGCTTTTGTTTACGAAACTTCCAACCGAATAAAACTATGTCCGGTAGCAATAAGAGTAAATTTAGTCGTGTAGAGCGAATAGCTAAGTATCGAGCGATCGCCCAAAAACCAATAGAAAACTTATTGGGAGATTCCAAAGCAGAAGTTAAAGCCAGAGTACCAAGCAATCCCAAAAAAGTGCTAACTCCATACATCCGCACCTCTTGAGCATGATGAATAAACAAAGGCGAAATAGCAACAAATAGGGCGGAAATTAAACCCACAGGTTTGCTCGCTAGACGGCAACCAAGTCGATAAGTTAAGAAGACACTACCCAAAGTAAAAACAAGGCATAGCCCCCGCAGCCAACTATCGCTGTAGCTAAAGAGCATCCAACCTTTGAGGAGAATGAGATGGATACGGCCTCTCCACAAGAGATCTAAAATATCTCTTTTTGCTCGATCTACACTGATGAGTTCATCTATCCAAAGACTTTCTGTGCCTAGTTGATAGAGATATAATCCAGTAGCTAATAATAGGATTAAAGTAATAGGAAATATCTGCCAAAATAAATCGGACTTTGCTTGATTTTTTGTAAAAGAGGAAATTTTTTCTTTCATAGTAGATCCACCACAAAATTATCGGAAAGTTAGGAAAATATAGATGATTTTGTTCGGCGCTGGTGAATCAAGATATGAAATCCAAGTTGGTACTACAAGAAACTGGGTTTATTGGAGAAAGATGTCAGTATGATCAGGCATCTAAATATCAACCCGGTTTATACACTTAAAAAAAATCATATATCAAATCACCAACACCTTTTGTTCAATAAACATCTGCAGAAAATAAAATCGCCCTTTATTTGGCATTAACTATAGTTGTAAAATTTGCTAACAAAATATTTTTTAGTTCCTTTTTTATCAAAATATATTGCCCTTACCCCTTTTCCTGTTCCCTGTTCCCTAAGCTAAAAAAAAATTATATATCTTTTTCACCAGATGTCTAATATTTTAATTAAGGGTTGTGAGAAAAAGGTACATCAAATCTTTTTCTCTATAAAACTGTTCATTAGTAAATTCCCAGTGTTTTTCCAGTTTTAATTTATCCCCAAAAGTCTCTTCAAACAAGCTTGGATCAAAATCACGTTGGCAAACTAACCAAAGTCTTTCTATTGGTAATAGATTGGATAACTCTACCTCTAAATCAGTTTTGTCCACCTCCAAAATAGAACAAATATCTTTACGATAAATAGATGCAGTACCATTATAGTAATGAGTTAGTGCAGTAGTCATTTTTTCAGAACCTATCGATAAAACTATTTTATCCCCTGGTTTTTCTATCGTATTAATCACTTGTGCGATACCACGCCAGTCTTGACGATCTTGAACAGTATAGAAACGAACCAATCCATTAGTAGTGGCAAATAAATAAATAATTGCTATTACAATAGCTACTATACGCTGCAAATTCCATACTCTCATAAAACCAGCAGCAAGTAAAATTAGAACGTAAGGACATACGAATAATAAGTAACGGTCTATCCATAATCTCTGAGAAACTAAAAATATCATAGCTGCAGGTATAAAAGCCCAAGCTGCCATCCAAAGAAGTTTTCCTGAACGATGCTTTTTAATCAACCCAAAGCTTAATAAAAATAGTAGGATGATTGTATAAGCTTGATAAAATAAGCTGATTGCTTTTGATGTTGAAGGGAATGGAAAAGCTGTAAAATGTCTTAACTTGCGTATTACTTCTGTTATACTGGGAAATGCATGTCTACTAGAAGATGTCTCAACCTTGGCAGTTATGTTTAAAGCTCCCGTCAAGAAACCTATAGTGTTTGAAACTAATGTCCATAGAGAGGGCAGCCATAAAACAAACCCTACTAACGCCCATTTTCCAAAACGTAATAATACATCACGTTGTTTGCGAAACTTCCAACAAAATATGAGAATATCTGGTAGTAATAAAGTGGCATTCAGTGGAGCAGTCATGTTCATTAACGCTCGCGTGCAAGCCCACCAAGCCATTGAAGAGTTGGTAGGATTTTCTAGTGCATGAACTAAAGCGAGGGAACCACCAAGAGCTAAACAAGTACCCAGTGAGTACATCCGCACCATTTGGGCAAAATTAATAAAAATTGGTGAAAGTGCCAGCAACAAAGCGGCAATTAAACCTGCTCCCTCTCCAGCTACACGACGACCAAGTTGGTAAATTAAGAATACACTAGCTAAACCAAACACAACAGATAAGCTTCGTAACCAACTATCGCTAGTGCCAAATAACATCCAAAATTTTAGGAGTATATAGTAAATTGGACGTATTCTAAATAAAGATACCTTGACTTTAGCGTCATTAATACTGTAAAGTTCATCCACCCACATACTCTCTGTACCAAGATTATAGAAATATAATCCAGTAGCTAATAATAGAATTAATGTGATTGGTATCCATTGTTGCCAGTAAAATTTTTCTTTGTGAGTAGTTGTATTCATATATTTATAAGAATTAAGTAACTTATGGACTATAATAATTCCATGTCATTTTACTACGGCGGTAATGATTTTGAGACCATAATCTAGGGCGATTCGGATTGGGATTCACTTCAGGGTTACTGTAAATATGTAGGTTATTTCCGTTAAGAACAATCAACTCTTCTCGCCAGTCTCCAGACACATCCGCTACATAAAGACGATCAGCTTTTTCCTTAAATCTGTGGAGAAATTTCCCAGTCAAAGGATCGAAAATTGCCACATCTCCTGATTTGTGGCGCTCTTTGGCTGCAGCTAACTGTTTGGGTTCTCCTCTCCAATCTATGGTAAATATAACTTCTACCCCTCTGACTGTCCAACCTCTAGGGGCAACATTGTCCATTTCATAGTTAGCAATGAGCTGACCCTGGGCATCAAAGACAAAAGGTTTCTGGTGTTCATTATAACGACTGCGAGACCATATTTCTAACCCCGGTCGATTGGAGTCAAAGTCACCAATAGCAGCATTTTGAGGTTCTTGATTTTTGTAGTCAGTTTCCCAGATTAGGCGATCGCTATTAAATAGAAGAACTCGATTACCACCACTTCGCTTACGACCACTCTCTTCCAAAGCTATTACCTCTAATCCAGGAATATCTGGACGCACATCAGCAACAAATATGGAATCAATATGACCCTTGGGGGAAATTCGCACCAGCATTTCTCCATCTGGGGATATTAGAGTTGCACCCAAAAC
The DNA here is from genome assembly GCF_050016015.1 of Dapis hubbardiae BLCC-M172. Taxonomy (NCBI): domain Bacteria; kingdom Bacillati; phylum Cyanobacteriota; class Cyanophyceae; order Oscillatoriales; family Microcoleaceae; genus Dapis; species Dapis hubbardiae. The sequence goes on along the minus strand of NZ_JBNHEQ010000018.1, from coordinate 26,014 downwards.
TTCATCTTTACCATCTCCATTTAAGTCTGCTACTCGAGCCCCATTATGAGCATTGGCGACAAAATCATCTCTCGTCCATAACGGTTGGGGGTCTTCTTTTTTGAGCAAGTCATCTATTGCATAAGCAGCTAAAAAGCCTCCTGTGCGATATCCTTCTGAGTTGGTAGTCTGTAATAATAAATCCCGATCACCTTGCCCACGAAAATTAGTAATTACTAGGTGTTCCCATCTTTCTGTTCCTTCTGGTGATTTCAGAGTGATAGTTTTCTTGTTTTTTCCACTTTCACCTTCAACAATGTGAAGAGTATTATCTTTAGTTAAAAATAATACTTCTGTTTTGCCATCTCCATCTACATCACCTGCTTGTACTCCTGGTCCGAAGTGTCCAGGTAAACCATTCTTCTCAGATTTTATGGTAACCTGAATATTTATTTGTTTTGCCCAAAGTTTTTGACCACTTCCCTGATAAACTACAATATGTCCAGGTTTGGTAATAATAAAATCCTTTTGACCATCATCATTTATATCTGCTGTAATTATTCCTCCTATTCTTTCATCTTCAGCAGGTAACTCTTCTAATTTTATAATTTTGGGTTTAATAGATGAATAAGATAAAGTCACACTCAGATATTTAATTGTAGCAATACTAACTCCTATTACACCAATTAACAAAAATAAAAAGATTCCATTTTTAGAGTTTAGATACTTTCCTAATGGTATTTTTGATCGTATATCTGACATATTTTTTTAATTAATATTTTCTACTATAAATGAAATGATAAGAAATTATCAAATTTTTTACTATTAAATATGAAAAAATTACTAACTCGCCTAGATTGGTCTTATTTTTATTCTCTTTTGGGAGAGGGAACCCTAGCTCTGACATTTGTCTTTTACATTATTCTGGCTCGTTTACTCGGTCCGGAGCGATATGAAATATTTGCATCAGCAGCAGCTTTAGGAGCCATTTTATCCTTATTCATACAATGTGGATTACCATTTCTAATTCAACGTGAAGTAGCAGCTAATCCAGAGGAGGGGTCAAAATATACAATCCAATTTATTCTGTTAGAAATTTTGAACGTTTTGCCTGTTCTCATATTATTATTCCCAATTACCCAATTGCTAAATTACCAAGGAGAAGGATTCATAGTATGTTATCTCGTGGTGTTTGCTGAACTCTGCCGTCAGATTAAATTGACTTTGCGAGGGGTTGCTAAAGGGATGGGTTGGTTCAGAATAGAAACTATTTCTGTGGCAATTGAGCGATCTGCGGTGGTATTTCTTGCTGGTGGAGTCTTGTTATGGACAAATAATTTGGTATTGGTAGTTGGAACCTTAGTGCTAGTTCGTTTATTAGAAAATTTGGGTTTTCTTTACTACTTAAGTCGAAAACTAACTGTATGGCGTACTCTAAATTTTAATAATTTAACAGGAATTTATCAAATTGCATTCCCTTTTGCTTTGTCAGGAGTATTGTGGATGCTTTACTACAAAATTGATGTAGTAATGCTCAAAGGGATGGCTGAAACAGGAGAGGCAGCATTTTACAGTGCATCATATCAGATAGTGGAGATTTTTTCTGCTCTACCTAGAGTGGTTTTTTATGTAATTTTTACGAGATTAGCTCGTTATCATGCTAACGAACCTGAGAAAGTTCCAGAGCAAATATACAAAGCAACCCGCGCACTCTTAATATTAGTATTACCACCAATAGTAATTGCTGGATTTTTTCAAAGTTATTTAGTTGAACTTCTGTATGGTGAGGAATATTCCTATTCAGTTCAATCTTTAGCAATTTTAATTCCCAATATTAGTGTTCATATGTTTGGCTTATTGGTGCAGCAGTTTTTTCTGGCAACTCAACGGGAAAAATATTTACCGCCTTTACTCCTCTTTAGCACTATTATCAACATTATCTCTAACGCTATACTTATCCCATTTTTAGGGTCTGTTGGTGCTGCTTTATGTACTTTATTTAGTGCAGGAGTTTTAGGTATCATTGGTCTAGGAATGATGAGTCGTATGGGTTACAAAAAAGCTGGACACCAATTACAGTTAATTTCTGCAATGAGTTTGCTTTTAACAACAGTTCCTTCTCTAATGATGAATGGATTACAATTACAGATTGGAATAGTTTTAATGATTGGCAGTATTGCAAGTTTAGTAATACTGATGCGACCCCGAAATTTTGTATAAAGGAAAGAGCAATTTTTGAGAATAAAAAATTGCCTTTTTTTTTGATTAATTAATAACTAATTTCAAAACAACTATAGCGCTGTGCTCCGGGAACAGGGAACAGGGAACAGGGAACAGGGAACAGGGAACAGGGGGAATAAATTGCCGATAATATAAGACTTCTAGCTCTTTTGCCCCTACTACAATTTGTAAATATACCAGCGCTCATTGCTATATTTGTCACTTAAAAATCTAGGAACATATGTACCTTTTCACCTCTGGTATTTACCAGATTTTAATCTTTTTAAGTCTTACCTATTTGAAATTTTAGTCACTCTAAACTTTCTTAATACTTGTTTTACAAACAGTCTCTAAACTCTTAAAGATTTCTACTCAATGATGAGCTATAAAGTGGAGTGGGACTATCTAAACCCAACCTCAGATTGAAGTATACTTTCAAGTCTTGTAATGCTTCAATTTGACCTTTACGGTTTTTTATCATTGCTAAAAATTTTCGAGGAGGATGCTCAATATACTTAAATTGTAGTTTTTCCAAACTTGAAATTTGCGGATTTTCTAGCTCTCTGTGATAACCATAACGTTCTAAGGTAGAACCAGCTACTGCTTCAAAAATACGCAATTGACGCTCTGTCATCTGTGTACGCCATTTTTCAGTATTACTGCTGATAATAGGACGAGCAAGATTCTGCAGATTTTGCTTATCTGTTTTATATGCTGCATTATCTTTGTAGAAATTTAGCATTTCTGGAGTATATTCTTCTCCTAGAAACGAACACATATCTTTGAGAACTCCCTGAGTGTTTAATAAGAGTTCTTCATATCGAACTTCAAAAAATGAGTTTTGATCGATGACATTTTTCAACTTATCAATTTCTTCTAGATGTTTTACCCATCCCCTAGCTGTAGGATAAATATGTTTAGGTCCTACTCGGGATTGTTTCCAAGACAATGCGCAATCACGTCCATCACGCACAATATGGATTATTTGTACATTAGGAAATCCATCCAAAATTTCACGCCAGTAAAAAAGATGAGCAGGGGTTTTTTCTCCCCAACGTTGTTTTCCCTGGTTTTTTGCCCATGCAGACATAATTGCCTCAAAAACGCCATGAAAATCATATCTTTGAATAGCTTTGATGCTATCTTCTCTATCTGGATAAGGAGACCAATCAGCAAGTGGACCTGTACTTAAAATGTCATCTAATAGACGTTCTCGATTTTTAGGAAGGTTTAAATCTCCGTAGAATTTTAACCAATTATAAAATGTTCTATATATAAGAGACTCATAAGGAATAGCTATTCTCGGATGGCTATTGAGGAGTTTACTAAGTAGTGAAGTTCCCGATCGCGGACAACCAAAAATAAATATTGGACGTTCATAATTTTTTGTATCAGGAGTTGTATTGTTAACTTTTTGATTCATAAATTTTACGATGTCTCTATGAACGAGTTTTTACTACTTTGGCAGGTACACCAACAGCAATAGCATAATCTGGAATATCTTTAGTTACTACTGCTCCTGCTCCAATTATACTATCGCGACCTATTTTTACTCCATCTAATACTTTTACGGATGCTCCTATCCAACAATTATCCTCAATTGTAATTCCTTTAACTATCTGACCTTGAGCAATTATTGGAATATCAGTTCTTTCTGTTTCGTGATCTCCACCACCAATGACATAACAATAGGCAGCAAAAAGAACATTTTTACCAATGTTTACTTCTTTGGCAGATTGAATAAAGCAGTTCATGGCAATATTACTATTTTCTCCGATAGTAATATTGCCATTTTTACAACTAATTACACTAGACCTACCAATCATTACATTATCACCAATAATAATTCGGTTATTATCAGCTCCTTTTCCATCTAATACTGCATAATCATCAATTATGACATTATCACCTATATATATTTTATCGGGATGTCGAATTGTGATAGATTTGCCAAAAATTACATTACGACCAACTTTAGCAAATAATGATTTATAAAATTTTTTTCTTAAAACTAAACCTATTGCTCCAGGTAAAGCTCCAATCAGTGTTACTAAAAGCTCATATTTGATTAATTTAGAAATACTATAAGAGCCAATTGTTATATCCTGATATTTTTGTAAAGCTGTCTGTTTTTCATCAGTTAATTTTGCCTGAAGCTCTGTTTTTTCAAACTCATCACTTATAGCCATAGTAGTTGCATTAAATTTCAGTAGTTTAGATTTATAACCATCCTTTTTCTTGATACCAATCTCTAGTTTTTTGAATCCCTTCTTTAATTGAATATTGGGGTTCAAATCCTAAAACTTGTTTGGCTTTGTCAATAGAAAATGCCCGATTATTTTGGAAAAAACTTACTCTTCTTCTATGTAAAGGTGGTTCAATATTTAGAGGCACACAAACCTTTTCACAAAGTGTTGCTAAACTCAAAACCGGACCTAAAGGAACTCTAATATTTGGAGGTTTAACTCCTAATTCTGCTGCAATTAATTGACATAATTCATTCAGAGTTAAATATCCTTCTCCACCAAAAATAAATACTTCTCCTATAGCTTTTTCATTATTTAGACAAAGTAAAAATCCTCGAACTACATCATCTATATAAGAAGGATGAAATAGTACCTCTCCATCTCCCACTATCACAAACCGACCTTTTTGAATCATCTTAAATAATTTCAACATTCGGCGATCGCCAGGTCCGAATAATGATATGGGACGAATTACGGTAATTGGTAAACCTGTTTCTTTATAAAACTCCCACACCCGTTTTTCAGCAATTAATTTTGTTTCTTGATAAAGGTCTGTGGGATTAAAAGCAGTCTTTTCATTAGCTGGAATTTCTAGGACAGTTCCATGAACTCCGATAGTGCTACAATGAATCAGATGTTTAACGTTATGCTTTTTCGCAGCTTCTAAGACGTGATTTGTACCTTCTACATTAACTGCATAAGCTTCTTTGTCATCCGATCCACCTTTGCGAAAATTTGACACTACATGGATGACATTATCTACCCCTTCGACTGCTTTTTCTACAGCTTTTGCATCTCTGATATCTCCCCAAACTACATCATATTCCTCAGAACTATTATTGTTAGGAATTCCTGTTGCAGGAGGACGAGCAAAAATTCGGACATTGTTTCCTGCTGCGGATAATTGAGAAACTATATGACTGCCCAGGAAACCTTTACCACCTGTTACTAATACTTTACTCATTAGCCAACTAAATTTTTAATGATATTTAATAATATTTATCGGTTTATACTGCTTATGCACTTAATCGTAAAGCCAACTGGTTACGAATAAATCGAAATGGTGTTTCTAGGGAACCATAGGGTTGAACTGAAGTAGTAGGATTTAATAAAATCTCCTTCATGCTTTTTCCTGGTTCAGTTTCATTAAACTCACCCTCTACTATAAATCCAAAACTTCCTGGTTTAGTATATTCAGATTTTAAGGGTAGAGGGTCTGTTCCTGGTAAAACTTTCCATCCCTTTTGTTCAGCTAGTTGAAAATAAGATGGTCTTGACCAAAAATTCGGACGACCGCTATTATCACCGAGATATACCATAGAAAGGGTATCTGAGTTTAATAACTTTTGTAAAATCTTACCTCTTTTGCCTATCCATTTTCCTACTGCCCAAGGCAACACAGGTATGCCATTTGTTGATACTATATTTTGGATGGTAGTTTCTACAGGTAAACCATCTGCAAATTCACTATCTGAAATTAGAGCTAAAACTTCTAATTTTTCTACAGTTACTATTTGCCGACCAGCAATAATGAAAATTTTTTGATTCTCGTTATTAGTGGCAGAAATTGCTATTGATTCTTGAGTTGGAGCTAATTTCCAGTTATTAATTTGCTGATTATTTTGAGCAGATTCTAATAATTTACTAAATTCAAAATCGCCGACCATTTCTGTTAAAAATATCAAAAAAACCGAGTTATCAATATCGGTTTTTGTTCTAGATATTTTCTGAAAATTTGTTAAAGATGCGTTTAATAGTTGGTCAAGTTCAAAACATTTATGAATATGAACGTGAGCATCTGCAATAATTTTTTGATTCATTTTGACTTGATTTATTCAGAGAATTTTCTAGAGCGATAATTTTTCCACAGCCATAACCCACTTAGGAGTAATATTGAGTAACATGATTCCCAAATAATAAATACAAAATGACTAGGGTCGAATAATCCTCTGGAGTGATGAACTGATGGAAAAATTGGTATTGCTGACTTAAAATATGTATCTGTAAACGGTGATAAAAGTTGTAAACCAGAACCAGTTGTTTCAGTGAAAAAATCTAGCACCAAATGAGAACTATAGATAACTAAAGTCAATAAAAATAGTTTTTTAAAGGAAGATTTGCGAAAATTAGTAATTAACCAACTAACGATGAAACTAAAAACAATGGCAAAAACAAAAGTGTGAGTAATGCCTCGATGAAATCTTTCCCCTGTGATTAATTGGGGAATAAAATCAAAGTCAGCAAAAATAGCGACAAAAACAGGATAAAAATTTTCCCAGCTCCACCAACGAGAGGGATAATATTTTGCTAATCCTTGGGGTATAAATTTAGATAGTAAATATCCAGAAACTGAGTGAGCTATTGGAGATGCCATAGTTAAAAATTTTTGATATAAAGGAAAAGTATTAAGTTAAGCATTCAGCCGTCAGCTATCAGCTATTATATCAAGTTTCATTAATTAGCCATAATATATCAGCCTACCTTTAGTCATCTTAAAGATGAATTCTGCTGTGCATCCCAGAAATTTATTTCTTGGTGGATGAATAGGTCATTTCAGTTATCAGTTAACAGTTATCAGTTAACAGTTAACCTCCGACTAAAGTTGGAGGCTTGAAATACTGAGTTAAATATTTTTTTATCCTATTAAAAGGGCAGGCTTTAAACCTCATTTTTGGGTAAATAATTTGGTTTATTTACTTAACTAAAATGACTTGGATAAAACCAAATTAGATATTTTATGTAATTTTCCTAGACAGAAATTTTGACAGGTGTAACTCCCAAAATATTTTTGATTTCTTGCACTTCCTGTTGTAATTTTTCGGAATTCCAACCTAACTCTTTGCTCATAACTTCAGCACAGAATTGAATAATTTCATCTCCTGGATATCCAGCACTACCTAATTCTGTCCGGCGCAATATTACATCACTTAATTTATGAGCCATTTCTTGATGGATAGCATGGAAAATTTCAGCTTTAATAACTGCTAGTTCACTCTCAGAATTATCCAAATAATTAATAACTTCTGGATAAGCGGAGCCATAGTTATAAACTAGACGACGAATGGTTGATTCTGTCAAACCTTTTGCTTGGTTTTCCACAATAGCATTTTGTAAAAAAGCGTTAAAGTTTTCTATTTCTCCACCATATATAGGTGTAACTGATGAAATTGACTTAGGAGATTTTTTTCCTAATGATTTGAATAGATAATTAACTACTTTTTCAGCTACGTCTCTGGCAGTGGTATATTTCACTCCTACTAATGAAATTAAACCTAATAACCCAGTTTGAGAATGATCGAAAATTTGATAATGTTTTGCTAAGATAGGTTCGCCAGTTTGAGGATTAACATTAGTTGTTGGTAGCATCCCCCCATGTACAAATGAAATTTCTTCCCGCTTTAACTTTGCTCCTGGATATGCTTGGTTAATAGCAGTAATAAATTGATTTATGTCTTCTTCTGTGATTTGAAAATCATCTGGGTCTTGACTATAAACTGCATATTCTGTACCAATCATAGATCGCCCACGCCAAGGAGCAATAAAAAAGAAGCGACTACCTTTATTAATTACTGTATTTGGGTCAACAGAACTATTTTTGCTGTCGATACCCACGGCATATTTTTCAAATAAAGGACGAGTAGTAACTAAATTCATTGCTTTAGCTAAACCAAAAGGCGATCGCTCTTGTTGGTTGACCATACCTAGAATTTTATTTACCCAAGCTCCAGAGGTATTGATAACTGTTTGACCACGGATATCTAATTTATTTCCAGTTAGTCGGTCTATTGCTGTTACACCAGTAATGCGATTATCATTTTGAATAAACCCATTAACTTCAACATAGTTTGCTAAAGTTGCGCCTTTTTGGTCAGCAGATCGTAAAAATGATATGTTGAGTCTTTCTGAATTATAGACTTGAGCATCATAGAATATAGCTCCTCCGGTCAAACCTTGAGTCGGAATGTCAGGAAGTAACTCTAAACATTTTTGCTTGGAAATGACACGACCATGAGGAATATGCTTTTGGGAGTCTGGGAGTCTATTGCGGTCAAAGCTAACTAAATCATTAATTGCTAATGCCACAGATAAAACTTCTTTTCCCTTCAACCCATGTCCATAAGTAGGAACCAAAACTGGTAATGGATGAATCAGATGGGGTGCTATTTTCATCAAAGCTGTGCGTTCGTGAATTGACTCTCGCATCCGCTTGAAGTCAGCGTTTTGTAGATACCGCAGTCCTCCGTGAATAGTCTTTAAACTATTAGCAGAAGTAGCACCACCAAAATCTCCTTTTTCTACAAGAGCGACAGAGAGACCACGAATACTTGCTTCCCAAGCGAGGGTAGCTCCATAAATTCCCCCACCCACTACAACTAAGTCGTGAATTTTGTTGGTTAGTTTAGTTAAATTTCTTTCCATAACATCTGCTTCATAAAACTGATAGAAAACGTCTTATTTTTACATGATGCCTTAGCTATTTTGAGTTGTGCTTTTTTCCAGTTAGCAGATGCAACGCTTTTATGACAATTTTGGTATTGCAGTGGAGACAACTTAGCTTCAAATCTCTCCATTTCACAGATATTCCTACTCCAACTGACCCCACTTTTTAGTTAAGGTTTTTAATTTTCAAAAGCTTTTTTTTTCTGCTTCTGCTCTAGCATTAGCGTATCACATGAACAGGATTTAGATAAATTTGGGCTACAAATCAGTTTTTTTTTGTTCCCTATTTTCTATTTGCTGTTCTCTGTAACCATAATTTTGTAACCTTCTTTGATCTAGTTTATATTAGCTGAGTCACCATGATTTTGGTACAGAAGGTTGAGAAGTTCCCGTTATAATCTTTGGTTTAACGGGAGATAACTTCACCAAGTTAACTAAAATACTTAATAATCTGACTCTTTTGCAAGTATTTGTTCCCCATCCATATTTTCATTTCTATTGAAGTTAAGTTTTAGTTTCAGTTCATTGTAAAGATTAGCTAACTTTTCACAAAATGCTGCATAACTATGATTTTTCTGAACCATAATTTTACCTTCTGTACCTAATTTTAATCTTAAGTCAGGGTCTTCAACTAGAGAAACTATTCCTTTTGAAAATGCTTTAGGAGTAGGATGAGATAACATTGCTGTTTTGTGACCTAATACCTGAGTATGAGTTGGTAAATTAGTTGCTAATACAGCCTTACCACTATCTAGATAAGAATATATTTTCATAGGTGTATTCTTACCTTTAGTCCGAGGAGATACTAAAACGTCAGCTTGAGCAAGATAATTTCCTAATTCGCTAGCAGGTTTTTGTCCTAGAAAATGTACTTTTTCTTTAATTCCTAATTTCTTGGCTTTGTTTTGATAGTTTTTAATATCTTCGGGGTTTCCTCCCACTATGACTAAATCAACTTCTTTGGTTTGTTTTAGTGCTAAAGCAAAACTATCTAGCAGTAAATCTATGCCTTGATATTGTTCTAAATTTCCTACATACATTAGCATTGTATTGCTAATTTTCAGTTCCCTTCTAAGATTTTGCTGAGTTAAAACTTCTTTTTCATTCAACAAAGAAACATCTGGTAGGAGTACAACTTTTTGAGGTCGATATTTATAAACAGTATTAGCTAAAGCTTGACAAACTGGAACTACAACTTCTGAATTTTTTACTGCTTGTTTTTCAAACCACCTTAATATAAAGCCAAAACGGGAAAGAAAAGGATATTTTTCCTCCATTTGTTGAGCTAATGAAGAATCCATATCGTAAATATAGGGGATTTTTAAAGTAAATTTCAGTAGTAGTGCAATAAATACTGATTCCTCTACAGCATGAACTAAATCATAGCGTTTTTTAGAAACTAGCTTGATTACTTTAACCAACATTAAAATGTCATAGACTATTTTCTTCCAAGAAAATCCCGGACGAATATTCTTGACAAATGGAACTTTGATGGTGCGGTAAATGTTGGCATTGTTAAATTCAACATTTTTCCCTTCTGCATAAGTTACTACATCAACTTTTTCACCATTTTCTGATAAATATTTCAAGACAAGTTTATCAGCAATAGGTGATCCTCTATCTTCATAAAAAGGATGAGGAATTAAAAATAAAATATCTAAAGGAGAATTATAACTGTTACTTTCATAATTGATGATTTGCTCACTTATATTTTTCTTTTGAGCAAAAACTTGGGGCAAGGTGCGATCAGTGAAAATAGAAGATTTCAGCATCGTTTATGAACTCCTTCAACAAGTGATTATTATTTATTACAATTTTCCATCTCAGGAAAATTGTAGATAAAAACTATACCGATTTGAATAAACGAAAGTTATAAGCAGCAAGTTATATTTAGTAGTGTTAAATAAGTAGTAGCTTTTGCTATTTACTTGCTAAAAATAAAAGGTATATAGAAACTAATATTACTACTTATAAATCACTAACGTATTTTTTACAATTGTATAGTTTTTAACTTTCTTATTGATCTTTCAACTTAACTTTATCCTACCAAATAACTTCGGTATTTCCTAGTAATTTCAGGCAACTTCATCAAATCTTTAAAAATATTCCCCTAAAACCCCCATTGTCTTCATCAAAACTTCATAAATCTCCTAGTGGACTTGAAGATACATAATTAAAAATACTAATTATGTTGATTAATCATATTTAAAACTTATGATTCTGATGTGACGTAATATTAATCTGGCCTAAATACTTCTGCTTATTAAGAGAATGATTTATATGTAGCATCCACCCTGGTCAGGATAACCACTGATACCCTGACTAATTTGGGAATCTATATTAAAAAGAGATAGGAAGATGAGGAAATGGAGAGTGTTTTTAAACCTTTTTCCTGTATTGCCTCTACTCACCTCCTAAGTCTTGAGTTGTTCCTCCTGACTCCTACTCAAAAATTTAATCTTGGCAAAGATACTAAATAGCTTCTACAAATTTCATAACATTTATTGACTAACACCAAAATTTCTGCTACAAGCTAACTTCAGCTCTATCTGTCTGTACCAACCTTTCCAATTCTGTAACTAAACTATCTAACTCTATTACTATCGGAGTGGAGTCAGCTTCACGAAATGCAGTTACAAGGGAGCGATAATACCAGAGCGTTCCTTGTTTACCACCCTTAAATAAATCCCACAACAAATCACCTTGGAGTCGATAGTCTTTCAAAATAGACCTAATATTATGTAGTTTATCCGCTGCAGAAACCAAGCGCACTGAAGGCGTGGCATTAGTAATACGATTAATATAAGCTTTTTTACGTTCTTTCCAAGGAGGTTTCGGAGTAGTATCTGTGTCGGTACAACCATCGACTATCTCTGTCACCCTTTCCCCAAACTTCAGTCTAATTTCTACACGAACAGTTGGCCCACCTTGGTCTTCTATCGCATCGTGAAGTAGTGCTGCTATGGCCTCATCCTCATCAGCGCCATATTCAAGGGCAATGCTAGCTACTCCTAAAAGGTGGGAAACGTAAGGAACTTTACTTCCTTTGCGAATTTGATGAGCGTGTAACTCGGTAGCATATACTAAAGCTTCTGTAAAACGGTGGGAAAGTATCATTTTTTTTAGTTAAAAGTCAAAAATAAGAAAAATCTATCATTTTCTAGATAGTCAATTTTTATGGTGCAATAATGATAAATTGTTTTGCTCTTATATTTAGCTCAACTTTAGAATAATTTTATGGATAAATTTCGGGTAGAAGTTATTGCGAAAACACCTAATCCTCAACAGGTAATTTATGCTGCTTTGCATCAAGATTATAGTGAAGGATTTGTATTTGATGAACAAGATAATTGGCCTTCAGAAGCTAAATGTGGAGAAATTATTGTTAAGCGACTTTTAGCAGGCGATCGCGGACATTATGGATGTATTGAACACCCTCAAATTACTTTTAATTGTGGATTTTTTCCCCATAGTGTTATGCAGCAAGCAAGAACTCATAGAATAGGTTGTTGTTTGTCGGGTAATACCAAGGTTAAATTTGCCAATTCGTCTTTATCTAAAGGAGAAAAGTATTATGAGGAAACAATTGAAAAATTAGCTAATTTATGGCATTACGGGAGAAAACATCAACAAACTTCTAATGATGCAAAAAATATGCAAGAAAGTATATCTAGGCGTACTATTTTGACTTTAGATACTAAAACTAACCAACTTGTTTCTAGTAAAATTACCAATATTTATATTAATGGTGAAAAAGAAACTTACACAATAAAAACTGTTTCTGGTAAAGAAATTAGAGCTACATTGGAACACCAATTTTGGACTAATCAAGGGTGGAAAAGGTTAAAAGAATTTAACAGTAGCACTCAATTATGTGAGGTGGAATTAACTGGTAATAAAATTGCTCCACAAGAAATTAATTTTCTGGAAAAAGAAATATTAGATGAAAAGTGGATACCTGTAAGAAATTATGAAGGATATGAAGTTTATAGTTGGAGTAATTTGTATTCTTATATTCCTCAAGGATGGAGGAAAAATTATTCTCAGTTATTGTCAAATTCTCAGATTGAAAAACTGAGTAAAAATTATTTATTTGCCAGTTTGAGTGATGGAATAGATTCTGGTAAAGTATCGCCAGTAAATATAGATAGGTTGGTCGTAGAAAAATTCAAACCATTGGCAGAAAATGAGCAACTTGAAGTTAGACATTTAAACGGAAATAGTTTTGATAATAGGTTAGAAAATCTTGCTTGGGGTTCTAGTAAAGACAACAAAATTGATAATATAAGAAACAATAGTTTGTCTTGTCGTCGTGGTGTTTTTGTGGGAATAGAATCTATTGAAAAATTTGGCAAAGAAATTACTTATGATATTGAAGTAGAACATCCAGATCATAATTTTATAGCTAATGGTTTAGTTGTTCATAATTCTTTCGATGTGCAAAGTTATCGGTTTTGTTCAGGAAAAGTTATCGCAGTTGCAGAGGGAAAAACGGATCTAGAAACTGCTTTTTACTTACGTCCAGTAGGAGAATATTCTGACCGTCAGGGTAAGAAATATTATTATTCTGCTGAACAACGAGAACAAGATTTACAGTGGTGTTTGGAGGCAGCTAAAAAATACAAACTTGATATGGAATTTGGAATGTCTGAAGAACACGCCAGAGGAAAAATCCCTTTTGATTATCGTCAGCATTTTGTTGTTAGTTTTAATTGTCGAAGTTTGCTACATTTTTTGGATTTACGTTTTAAAAAGAATGCTCAATTAGAAATTCAAAAGTTATGTGAGTTAATGTGGCCTCATGTTCAAGATTGGGTGCCGAATATAGCAGATTGGTATGAAAAAAATCGATTAGGTAAAGGTAAGTTAGCACCTTAGTTGGAAGATGGGGAGGTGGGGAGATTGGGAAAAATTTAACTTATAACTGGTAATTTTTGCAGATTTTTATTGCCTTAACATTTAGGAAAAAAAACAAATTATTGTTACTTTCTAAAATTGTGAAATCTCTATCAATCTAATTTTTTCTAGTAATACAATTATTAGATGATAACTAAGGTAAAAATTTTTCTCAAATTCATATATACTAACCCTAAATGATTCGTGCAGAAAAACTGTAGAGGTTTGGTTTCCCAACCCAAACGAAAAAGGGATTTAGATACTAAAATCTCTACAATATTCTCCTATAAATTAAAGATAAAGAGATAGAGAAACGAAAAAATCAGAAAAAATTTAACTCCATAGGTAAAGTATTGACAGATTTTTGTCCCCTTAATATTGAGGGTAAGAAATGAAATTCCCTATTCCCTATTCCCTATTCCCTATTCCCTATTCCCTATTTCCTATTGCTTGTTCTCTCTCTCAACTAGGAAATTCCTAAAAGCACGACTACTTAACAAGGAAGATGCTTGTGTTACCAAAATTACTAACAAACTTCCAGCCAACAAATAATAAAATTTTGTACCTCACTGACTCCGAAATTGCTGTAATTATCAATTATCCATTATCCATTATCCATTATCATATTCCCTACTATGAAACTCAAAGTTAAAAAGTTAGATGAACTGGCAATTATTCCCTGTTACGCTCATAAAGGAGATGCCGGATTAGATTTATTTTCTATTGATGAATTAACTATTAATCCTGGGGAAAGTAAACTAATTCATACAGGTATTTCTATAGAATTACCATCAGGAACAGAAGCACAAATTCGCCCGCGAAGTGGATTAGCTTTAAAACATCAAATTACTGTTTTAAATACTCCCGGAACTATTGATGAAACTTACCGGGGAGAAATAGGAATAATTCTGATAAATCATGGTAAAAAACCCTTTCAAGTAACTAAAGGAATGAAAATAGCTCAAATGGTAATAACATCATTTTTATCTGTTAAGGTAGAAGAAGTTACTCAATTAAGTACAACTGAAAGAGATAGTGGCGGATTTGGTTCAACAGGAATATGACAGAAGAATTATATCAAAGACCAACCTGGGATGAATACTTTTTAATGATAGCTAAATTAGCTGCTACTCGCTCAACTTGTTTAGCTTTTCCAGTGGGGGCGGTAATAGTTAAAGATAAACAAGTTTTAGCAACTGGTTATAATGGTCCTCCTTCAGGTTCTGTAAATTGTACAAGTCAGGGTTTTTGTTATCCCGAATTAAGTAGTTGTGATGCTAGTAAAATTTTACCATCCCGTGCTGTCCATGCCGAAGCTAATGCTATTGCTCAAGCTGCAAAACATGGTATTTCTACGAATGGATCTGTTATTTATGTCACCTTAGAACCTTGTCTTTATTGTTTGAAATTGGTTATTTCTTGTGGCATTAAAGAGGTTTTTTATGAGACTCCTTTTAATAGAGGGGAAAAAGCAGCTTTAAGAGATATGTTTATCAAAGAAGGTTTAGTTACTATTAAGCAAATTTATATCTCAGAAACAATTGCTAAAAAAGCCGCAAATTCTCTACTTTTTCCTACTTCTGTTCCTAAATCTTCTTGAGAATTCAGAATTTATAATTCAGAAGTTGTGTTTGTAATTCTCAAAATAACATGACAAAGAATTGAGTCAA
>NZ_JBNHEQ010000018.1:0-10463 GCF_050016015.1 Dapis hubbardiae BLCC-M172 | reverse complement strand
AATTCAGAAGTTGTGTTTGTAATTCTCAAAATAACATGACAAAGAATTGAGTCAAATAAAATATTTTATGTCAGATGTTTATTGGATAAAAAACAGAATTTGAATCCGAAAAAATGAGATTCAAGTTATTTCTAGTCACGACTACAGCAATCGTAAATAATCTGTGAAAAAGAACTGTAGAGGTTTGGTCTCCAAACCCAGAAGATTAACGAATTTATAATTCAGAAGTTGTGTTTGTAATTCTCAAAATAACATGACAAAGAATTGAGTCAAATAAAATATTTTATGTCAGATGTTTATTGGATAAAAAACAGAATTTGAATCCGAAAAAATGAGATTCAAGTTATTTCTAGTCACGACTACAGCAATCGTAAATAATCTGTGAAAAAGAACTGTAGAGGTTTGGTCTCCAAACGCAATATAATAAAGGGTTTGGAGACCAAACCCCTACCATAAAATGTTACAACTTATTTAGAACTTAGGAGTTAGTAGTCAGGCAAGTAATTATTATAAATTTTACGGAAAGGGAACTCTCTTTGTTGTAGTCTATGCCAACTTGCTGAATCTAACTATTATTTTCAGCAAAAACTGTCATGCCCTATATGGAAAAATAGAGTGGATATGATGAAAAATAAAAACATCACCCTTAACCTAATTTTGCCAGTAAAATTCTTAGTAATTTTTTTACCTTTACTACTTTTAATAAGTTGTGGCGGTCAACGAAAAACAGCAAGGTTCGCTTCAGAATCAGCAAAAAATGTAAGAGTTTCAGCAGATAAAGCAGTACAACAAAGCGCACCAACCTTTTTAAGCACAGAATCTCAAATAGATTCTAGTCTAGAAATACCGTCAAATACAGAAGAATATAATCTGATTAATTACAACCCTTTTAAAGTAGTAAAAAATAATCCCCTATCTACATTTTCCATTGATGTAGATACAGCATCTTATAGTAATTTACGTCGCTTTATTACTCAAGGTCAGCTACCACCAAAAGATGCTGTAAGAATTGAGGAATTAATAAATTACTTTACTTATGATTATCCTCAACCAAAAGCCAATAATTCCTTTTCTATTACTACAGAAATTTCTGATTCTCCTTGGAATAAGCAACATCAATTAGTTCATATTGGTATTCAAGGCAAAGATATAGTTACAGAAAATTTACCTCCTAGTAATTTAGTCTTTCTCTTGGATGTTTCTGGTTCGATGAATAATGCCAATAAACTACCTTTAATTAAATCAGCTTTTCAATTATTGGTGGGTGAACTAACAGAAAAAGATACTGTCTCAATAGTTGTTTATGCTGGAGCAGCAGGAGTAGTTTTACCTCCTACAAATGGCAATGAAAAAGATAAAATTCTCACAGCAATTAATAACCTCGAAGCTGGAGGTTCGACTGCTGGAGGTGAAGGAATTAAACTTGCTTATGATTTAGCTAAAAGGTTTTATCAATCTTCAGGAAATAATCGGGTTATTCTGGCAACTGATGGAGATTTTAATGTGGGAGTTTCTAGCGATGCTGAATTAGTCAGAATGATCGAAAATTATCGAGATGAAGGGATTTTTCTGACAGTGCTTGGTTTTGGTACGGGTAATTTTAAGGATGCAAAAATGGAACAGTTGGCTAATAAGGGAAATGGCAATTATGCTTATATTGATAATCTTTTGGAAGCCAAAAAAGTGTTAGTGACTGAGATGGGAGGAACTCTACTAACTATTGCTAAAGATGTGAAAATTCAAGTGGAATTTAATCCGGCAAAAGTACAAGCTTATCGTTTAATTGGTTATGAAAATCGACTGTTACGTTCTCAAGATTTTAATGATGATACAAAGGATGCGGGAGAGTTAGGTGCAGGACATTCGGTTACGGCACTTTATGAAGTTATTCCTGTGGGAGTAGAAAGTAATGTGAATTTGCCGGAAGTTGATGAGTTGAGATATCAAGATAATCAAGTTGATGAGGCAGCTTATAATAGTGATGAATTAATGTTAGTAAAGTTGCGTTATAAGGAGCCAAAGGGTACAACTTCTGAGTTAATAAAACAGCCAGTTGTTGATAAGGGAGTAAGTTTAAATGATGCTTCTAATAATTTTAAATTTGCTGCTGCTGTGGCTGAGTATGGAATGATTTTGCGAGATTCTGAATATAAAGGTGATGCTAGTTTTAGTAAAGTGTTGAAGTTGGCAAATGAGTCGAAGGGTTTAGATTTAGAAGGTTATCGGAGTGAGTTTATTAATATGGTTGAAAGTAGTCAGAAATTGATGGAGAAAAAGTAGATGACTGAAATTTAGGCATAACTTGCCCAATTTTAGATTAGTATACACCAAAATTTGCGACTTTTATCGGTAGTGCATCAGAAAAGTGTGGGATAAATAATTATGTCTTTCTAACTCCAAGGAGGGATATAGCTGCTGCTAGGCGGGCCCAACGACCTTTGTGCAGCAGTATTTTCGGTTGTGCATTATCAAAGTGTGGGATAAGTAAGTAGTAGACTGACACGCCTTAAATGGTGCATTAGATTCAATTCAAAAGTAAGAATTTTCAAGGAGCGTCCAGTAGGGCAGGTTAATGTAATCTAAAAGCACTGATATATATAAGGTTAAGCGCATTTTTGTCGCGAAAAAAGTGCGAGTTGTTAAGGTTGTTGGACCAAAAAGTTAGGACGGCATCAAGACAAGCACAATAAATATACACCCAACAATTATTCCTCCTACTTTCTTTCTCAGCTGGACCCACTTCCCCTCCACGGTCGGGGTTAGGGGTAGGTCTCCACACTCCCCACACTCCCCACACTCCCCACACTTCCCACACTTCCTTGACGCACTACCTCTATTCCTGGATGTCAATCTCTTTAAGTTTTTTTCTAAACTTCTGGCAACTTTCGCACTCCCCTTCCCCCCAGACTGTATCACAGTTATTGCAGTGAGCGACTCTATACCCTTCAGGACTAAAACGCCTCCGCTTACACTTTAAGCAGCGACCCTGACCTAATACTTTGTCACATTTGAAACACCATCTGACACCAGGTCTAGATATTCTCACTTTTCCTCGATTCCATGGAAGCAGACATGGTTCATCGCTAAACTTCTCTAATGCCTTTTTTAAAGTCTTGATCACTTGCTGGCGCTTATTTTCTTTTCGTAGAGCAAGTGGTAATCTACTATACCATGTTTGGAGTAGACTGTGGTCTGGTTTCTCCTGCCAGTTCGGAGATATTGATATGCGAGAACTTGGGTTGAGTTTTTGAGAGTAGAAATCAAGACAGAGCTGAATCTGACTGATTGACCAAAATCGGAAGGTAAAACCACAAACGTGAACATAATAAATGAACTCGGGAATGATGGCAGGGTCTGGAGAAAACTCAGGAGGAGCTGCATCATCTAACATCGGACAATCAACTAGAAACCAGGGGATCGGGCGACTACTTGGCTTCCATCTTCTATCCTGAACTCTTAGTTCTTTCCAAATCCTTGCCATAGTGTATTGAGAAAAATGTATATGAACCTATCCCACTAAATGAGGACTTACGCAAATTATTAAATTATACACCATCTGTAGGGGCGATTCGCGTTTGCGCAGCATTCCGGAACGGAAATCGCCCCTACAGTGGTCTACTGAAATGAAAACCGCTGTATATCATTTTAAGTTGATTTTTAAACATCTTGAATAGAACAAGGTTCTGTTCGATTTTTATTCAAAAATTCTCCAACTTTTTTAGGAGAAGAACTTGAATCTGGAATTTTAGGATTCTTTGATTGAAATAAAGGTTGATTGTATTGAGTAATTGCTAACAAATTCATAACATTACTTTTGATATTATTAAGCTCTTGTTTTATTTTGTCCCAGTCTAAACCTTCTTCTATAAATATAATGAGTAAATTAATCCAACCACACCAAAATTTAGAGTATCTAAAAGAAGTGTGAGTTTCATTTTTACTTTTAACTTTATCCCAATGAAAACATGAAAAAATTTGGTTAAAATAACGCTCAAATAAAATAGTTCCTTTTTCTACTAAAATTTCTCTTTCAGATAATTTTTCTATAGTTGAATCAAACAGTTTCTCATATCCATCCTTTTTAAGTTTAGTTTTCTCAATACTTGCTTTTGTTAACTTTTTGATATTTCTAATATTTGTAATTTTTTTGATTTCACCAATAATTATCCCAGCTTCGATAATACCTTTATTTTTTTTGCCTGATGCTATGTCAAAAAATCCTCTAAAGTTTCCTTTGGTATTTAGAGTTACAATAATCTTGGTTGCAATTGCTTTTGGCTCTTGACTTCCCAATTCATAAGTAACTTTATCTAGATGAGCTATTTCTACTTTTGTTTGATTAATATTGATTTCTATAAATACTCTGGCACTAAACTTATTAATAATTTCTTGAACATCAGTTCTAAAATAAACTGCCGTTACCATTATTTTACAATCATCTTGCATAATTGATTTAACCTTTTCATCAGCATAAGAAAATAATCTATGTTGACCATCAATTACAGCAATATTTCCATACTTTTTAGGAATATACAAACAACTATTTCCGTCTCCATCTTTCATATATTTACATTCTTTAGATAGAATAACCAAAATATTAGATGGGAAAATAAAATCACACTCAGTTAATAAATTTTTCCTGATTTCTTTTAGTTTATCGGGATTTAAAGGTCTTTGATAATCATAGGTTGAACTATCTTGTAATGAAGGAAGTTCATCTTGTCTATATACATGAACTATATCTAGTATCTCGTATGGCGATATAGTAAATGTATATAAATCTGATAAAGGAGCATCGTTATCTTCATATTTTTTGCTAATTTTCTTATTGGTACTTCTAATTAGTTCATGATCTTTCTCATAGATTGAAATAGAATTATGTGTCCTATGGTTGAGAGAAAATTTATCTAAAAAATAGTTTCTAGTCCATATTCCTATATTTTGAGAATATTCAGATAATCTCATAAAATCAGATTGATAAAATACAACTATATCTTCCACTTTTGGCAAAGTAAGCTCAAATCGTTCTTTAGTTGTAGTAATAAAAAATCCTTTAATTGACTGTATATTTCTAAATTTTCTTATACTCTCTTGTTTAATACCTAATTTTTGCCAAATATCATCTGAAAATTCTAACTTTTTAATTATATTGATTTGATTTATAAACTTCTTATACTTTGTATTAATTTTGCCTGTATCTGTTCTTGATGTTATTTCACCTATTAAACAAACTTTATCTTCAGGTATCATGTAATCAAATTCAAGATTCTCGTTTTCTGGATATCCTGATGTTATATTTTTTAACAGAACTTGACCTAAACCATCAAAACAATCTAATCCAATAGCTCGAAAAATATCTGCCCCTATTTTTTCTAATTCTTTTCCTTCTTTTCCCTGTAAAAATTTATCCATGTTTTAGAACTATTTATATCTAAAAAAATACAAAATTTATCTAAATATGAATATTAACATTTTCTCTGTTATTGTAGAAGGAATTTTACCAGTAATCTTTCAAGATACACCTAAAATAGAAAATAAGAAATGAATATGATTCATAGGTAAATTACTTTTTGAATAAATCAGGCGATCGCTAGTCTTAGCATCAAATTTTTGCATAGCTAATTTTCTGTAAAAAAATGATTAACTGAAACAGAAATATCTGGAAATGCTAAGGGGTTAATTTTTCCCTGCCGAAAAATAAATTCCGACTCATAATTATCACTTTTAGGATGTCGAAAAACATAAATTTGCTGATTTTCTACATCTACTACCCAATATTCTAAAATTCCTGCTTGTGCATAAGCTTGCTTTTTTTCCCCTAAATCATAAGCTAAAGTTGTATTAGCAACTTCTATCAACCAAAAAATATCTTCAGGATATGGATGACGTTGACGATAATTATTTCTGGGTGGACGTACAATAGCAATATCAGGTTGAGGTTCAGAATTAGAAAGAGTAATAGGATGTGCTTCCCGAATATAAGCTAACCCTTTTAGTAGAAAACGTAAATATTCAACAGTAGTTTCTGTAATTTGAGTATGTATCGGACTTTCCGGTGACATTTCTACTATTTCTCCATGCAAAAGTTCTGTCTGTCGGTCAACTAATATTCCGGTATTAATGAGATGATGATATTCTGCAACCGTCCACTTCAATAAAGTTTTCATTTGACGATAACTCTGGTAAGATTTTTTGCTGTTTAAATAACCAAAAATTGCGATGATTTATTATATTTATTATATTTATTCTACTATTCCTAAAAGTTTACTTTAACCTAATGCCATGATACACCTAAAATTTAGGCTCTTGTAGAACGAAGTGAAACCTAACAAAAACAAACAAAACCTTAGAATTTTTGGGTTTATCCTTCGGATAAGCTTCGCTAACGTTCCTCAACCCAACCTACGCTTATTTAACCATTTTAGTTATGTCGGTTTAGTAGTATTAAATTAAATTTTTAGACTGGAAATTTTCTGTTGTTACCGAAAAAGTTTCTTGTGGCATCGTTAGTAGCGATCGCCACCTTTTAATTCTTGTGATTTTAATTTAGTAACTCTCTAAAAATAACCTAAATATTCTTTGATAGAAGTCTAGACAGGGTTTGGTTTCCAAACCCCTACGGAATTAAATTAGGGAAAATTTCTTGATAATTCCTTCTTCCTTTTTCCTTCTTCCTTTTAATTTAGGGTCTATGACTACGAGGAATTTATGTTTTTTATCTAAGTCTAGACAGGGTTTGGAAACCAAACCCCTAGAGAATTAAATTAGGGAAAAGTTATTGATAATTCCTTCTTCCTTCTTCCTTCTTCCTTTTGATTTAAGGTCTATGACTACGACGAATTTCTGTAATTTGGTCTGCCATCTGCAAAATTTCTTCAGGCATATTTGGTCCAGTCAAAATTACATCTAAATTATAAGGGCGCTTTTCTAGAAAATCTAATACCTCACTCTCAGGAATTAAACCAAAATTAACTGCTAAACTTAATTCATCAAGAACTACTAACTCATATCTTCCTTCAGCTACGACTGCTTGAGTATAGCCCCACAAATCAAGTAGTGAATTTTTTTGACTTTCATCTATATCCGACGTATCAATACAACCAGGAACACCACAGCGAACCCAATCAAGATTTTGCCCTAATTGCGTTGGTTTATCGTGTCCTTGCTTAAGTCCCCCTTTGAGAAATTGTACAATCAATACAGATGTACCTTGGCCAGCTATCCTCAAAGCTTGAGCCATAACATCAGTAAAGAAATTACGTTGACCACTTGTGAATACCTGTACTAGACCAGGAATAGTATAAGGTAAATCACTAGCGACGTTTAGAGCAGGGGTTTGTAATTGTGCAACCATTATGAAAATTAAAATTGAGAAATCTATTTTTGGTACTATACTGATTTTTCCAACTACTAAGCTGGACTGAAAGCTTGCCCTAGGACAATATTCATTTTACAATATATAGTGCTTTTTTTGATTATAGGGCAAATTTAACACTATATATATGTCCAAGTTTGAGGTAGTAGGGAGCAGGGAGTAGTAATTCTGGTTCGGTGGGAATAGAAAAGAAGAAAAACGATTTTACCTCACTAACTTGAGAAATGCTATATACAAGATATATATATAGAACAGTCAATTGTACATTGTGGTGAGACTAATAATTTTAGGTGGTCCAGGTGCGGGGAAAGGAACTCAAGCAGAATTACTATGTCAGTATCTACAGATTCCTTTGATTTCTATTGGCAATATACTCAGGGAGGCGATCGCTATTCAAACAACATTAGGCCAAGTGGCAAAACCTTATGTGGAAAAGGGAGACTTAGTACCAGACCGGACAATGATTCAGTTTGTGCGTCAACGACTTTTAGAGTCTGATGTTAGTCAGGGTTGGTTAATGGATGGTTATCCTAGAACAGCTTTTCAAGCAGAGGAATTACATTTTTTGTTAGATGATTTGGGGCAAAAATTAGATTGGGCAATTTATTTAAAGGTGTCTGAGGAAAAATTTATGAGCAGATGTTTGGAGCGAGGGCGTAGTGATGATAATCCAGAAATTATGCAGCGTCGGGTAGACTTATTTTATGAACGTACTATTCCAATTTTGGAATATTATCAATATCGTCAAAAATTACTTACTATTGATGGGGAAAAATCAGTAACCCTAGTTCAACAACAAATTTTAGAGAAACTTAATTCTCAGTAATTAGTTATTATTTGTCAATATTCAATTTTTAGATTATCTAAACTTTACCAATTGATAATTAATCGAATCTAGGTTTAAAGCCTCTCTTTTTACAGAGAAAAAATAAATAAGATTTCCTCACTTGGTTGAATTCTTTCCTTTTTAAGTAGAGGTAATTATCAATTATCCATTATTAATTAGAGGTACTAATAACTGATAACTGAAATGACAAATTGATAATTAATCGAATCTAGGTTGAAAGTGTCTCCTTTTACAAAGAAAAAAGAAAAAATATTTCCCCACTTGGTTGAATTATTTCCCTTTTAAGTAGAGGTAATTATTAATTATCCATTATTAATTAGAGGTACTGATACCTGATAACTGAAATGACAAATTGATAATTAATCGAATCTAGGTTTAAAGCCTCTCCTTTTAGAAAGAAAAAAGAAATAAGATTTCCCTGCTTGGTTGAATTCTTTGCCTTATAAGTAAAAGTAATTATTAATTATCCATTATCAATTATCCATTATTAATTATCCATTATCTATTAAAAATATTATGTCTTGGCAACGTCCTGATGGTAGACAACCAAACCAATTACGACCTATCAGTTTTGAATTAGATTACACTAAATTTGCCACCAGTTCTGTTTTAACTAAGTGTGGCGAAACTAAGGTACTTTGCACTGTTACTATTCAACCAGGAGTACCAAAATTTTTGGCAGATACAGGTCAGGGTTGGTTAACCGCAGAATATAGAATGTTACCTGGTGCAACTCCCCAACGTCAACAACGAGAATTTATGAGACTATCTGGGCGAACTCAAGAAATTCAAAGATTGATCGGACGTAGTTTGAGAGCTTCTCTAGATATGAATTTATTAGGGGAACGCACCATAATAGTTGATGCTGATGTTTTACAAGCAGATGCAGGTACTCGCACTACTTCTATTACTGGGGGGTTTGTGGCAATGGCAAATGCTATTAGCAAATTAATAGACAAAGGAGAGTTAGAGCGATCGCCTATTGTGCATCAAGTTGCTGCTGTGTCAGTAGGGTTATTGGAGGGGGAACCTTATTTAGATTTGAATTATACTGAAGATGTAGCAGCAGAAATTGATTGTAATGTAGTGATGAACAATAAACCTGCTTTGATTGAAATTCAGGGAACAGCAGAAGCAGGTAGTTTTAGTCGTACTCAACTGAATCAAATTTTAGATTTAGCAGAAGCAGGTATTCAGGAATTATTTGCTGCTCAAAGTCGAGTTGTTAGTGGGAGTTTACACTAAAATAGCAAGTTCGGAGAATTTTATTGTTTCTAACTTGTGCAATAATATCATGCCTGCCAATTAGCGATCAAAAACTTTTTCTTTCTCTTCTCCCTCCTGACTCCTGTACGGGCGAATAGCCATTTTCCCCTACGACTCCTGAGTCCTCCCTAATTATTTATAATTATTCATTCGGACATGGTATTATATCTCTCAACTAAAATAATGAGGCACAAATCTACTCAAATCTTGAGTCACAATTTCTCGGTCTTCCCTAACACAAATACCAGCAGCTTCTCCACCAATTACCCAAGCACCAACTATCGGATAATAACCATCAAAATTCGGCAATTGATAATAGGATTGATAAATTAAAGGTTCGTCTTCGTATATTCCTTCGGTTTGATATTCTCTATCTCCAAAATAAACAGTAATATTTCCTCCTTCTCTAGAAAAAACTGGTTTACTCAGATAAAGATGAGACAATTTTCCTGAGTCAAAATAAGCTGGCAATAAATTAGGATGGTCTGGAAAAAATTCCCAAAGAATAGGCAAAATAGCTTTATTACTCCAAATTAATTTCCAAGCAGGTTCGATGATTTTCATCGGTTCTAATAATAGATATTTCCCGAATTTTTCCTCCATCATCCACTCCCAAGGATACAACTTGAATAAGTGACGAATAATCTGATTATCGAAATCGCAAAAAACTTCTAAATCTTCACTTCAACCAATATCATCTATATATATATGTTGAGTATTTAAGCCTGCTTGAATTGCTAAATCGCGCAAATATTCAACTGTTCCTAAATCTTCCAAAGTTTCTTTTTCACAACTAATATTATGTCCGGATAAGAGCGTGATAAAAAAACGTTCTCATGCATATACTTTCTTTCTCCTCTCTTCCCTCCTGACTCCTGTACGGGCGTTAACGTTTGCGGAGCATTCCGATAGGAAAGTTGTGCGAAGCTAACGGCCGTTTCGCGGAGCGACATGAAACGCCCCTACGACTCCTGA